>NZ_CALMCQ010000282.1 GCF_937863175.1 uncultured Meiothermus sp.
GCAGATTAGAGACGTGATGCCAACTTCGGCGAGAAAACGCCTTATTTGCAGCGACGCCGAGTGCGGGGTTAGAAGAAAAAAAGCCCGCCAACGCTCTGAGGGGAGATCGGCATGAAACGTCTGCTCTCGGTTCACGCCTGGCTGGTGTTTGCCTTCTTATACCTGCCCATCGTGGTGATCGTGGCGCTTTCCTTCAACCAGAGCCGCTTTGGGGTACGTTTCACCGGCTTCACTTTCGACTGGTATGTTCGGCTTTTTAACAACGAGCGAACTCTGGACTTCCTCACCAATACCCTGATTGTCGCGGTGGTCTCCACCATTGCTTCGACCATCCTCGGTACGCTCATGGCTATCGGGCTGGTGCGCTATCAGTTCCGGTTGCAAAACGCTTTGCGCTATTTGCTGTATGTGCCGGTGGTGGTGCCGGATGTGGTGATGGGAATCTCGCTCTTGCTGCTTTTTGATGTGGTGCGCGATGCCATTGGCTGGCCCCGGCTCTCGCTATTTACCATCATTCTGGCTCATATCAGCTTCCAGATTGCCTACGTGACGCTGGTGGTACGGGCTCGCTTGATGCTGCTTGACCCTACTCTCGAGGAGGCCGCCAAAGACCTGGGGGCCACGCCCTGGCACACCTTCCGCGAGGTGACGTTGCCCCTGATCATGCCAGGGGTGATCGCGGGGGCACTGCTGGCCTTTAGTCTCTCGCTCGACGATTTCGTGGTCACCTTCTTCACCTCTGGGCCGGGTTCGACCACCCTGCCGCTGTACATCTATTCCTCAGTGAAACTGGGGGTTAGCCCGGAAGTACATGCCCTCTCGACATTGATGGTGGGGGCTACAATCTTGATTCTGGTTATTGGGACACTGTTCTGGAGGAGACGGGCTTGAGTGGATTGGCCCCTCGAGCCACCCACGGGAGGTAGCGTGTGAATAAACTCTGGATGATCGGTCTTCTGGCTTTACTGATAGCGGGCTGTGGACAGCAGCAGAAAGAACTGCGCCTTTTGAACTGGTCGGACTACATGCCCCGTGAGGTGCTGGACGAGTTCGAAAGGCGCGAAGGGGTCAGGGTGGTCGAGGATACCTACGACTCGCCCGAGGCCATGCTCACCAAGCTACAAGCGGGGGGGGATAGAGAGTACGATGTGTTGATCACTTCCGACTACACCATTGGTTCGCTGGTGCGGGCCGGGAGCCTGCTGGAACTGGATAAGTCCAAAATTCCCAACCTGAATAATCTCGATCCTCAGTTTGCCGACCCTGCCTTCGACCCAGGGGCCAGACACAGTGTGGTCTACCAGTGGGGAACTACCGGCCTGGCCTATCGAGCGGATCTGGTAACGGGGCCGGTAGAAAGCTGGGCGGTGCTATTTGACCCTGCCAGACAGGTAGGGAACTTCCTGCTCCTGGACGAGATGCGCGAACAGGTGGGGGCTGCCCTCCTGTTCAAGGGCCAGTCGGTTAACACCACCGATCCGGCCAGGCTGGCAGAAGTGCAAACTCTTGTGCTCGGGACTAAACGCCGCTCTCGTGGCTTTGCGGGCGGAACCAGTATCCGCGACCGCCTGATTGCAGGGGACATTGCGGGGGGGCCGGCCTACTCCGGCGATATTCTGGCGGCCCAGGCCGAGAACCCCCAGCTCAGGTATGTAATTCCCACCGAGGGCGCCACGCTCTGGACGGACAACCTGGTCGTTATGCAAAAAAGTCCCAACCACGAGCTGGCCTACAGGTTCATCAATTTCCTGCTCGAGCCCGAGATTGCCGCGCAGATTTCCAACTCGATTGGCTATGCCACCCCGGTGGCGGCGGCAATGGACAAGATTCAGGAAAGGGATAATCCGCTCATCTACCCCACGCCAGAAAAGAAAGCCCGCCTCGAACTGCTCTCCGACCTGGGAGATCGGGCCGAGGTTTTCAACAAGGTCTGGTCGGAGGTGAAATCACGTTAGGGCCATCCTCATAAGACGGAATGTTTTCCAGAGCCTGACTCCCACTGGAGTTCTGAGGGATATGCGGTAGGGGTGGGCGACCTGTGGCTCCACAGATATTCATGATTGGTTAACCGAAGCTGCGGTAAGGCCCAAAACTTACTTTTGCCTGGTAGCGCAGAGCTATACTCGAGGCGTGAGAATACTCTTCGGACTTCTAACGCTCTTCAGCCTGGTGCTGGCCCAGGCCGGGCCACAGATCTACCAGCAGAACTGCGTGTTCTGCCACGGCGAGAATGGTCAGGGCCGGGTGGGGGCTTTCCCACCGCTCGCGGCCCACACCACCGAACTGGTCAAAACTCCTGAGGGCCGGGCGCACCTGATCAATTCGCTGCTCTTTGGGATGCAGGGCCCGATCCGGGCCAGGGGCAACAATTACAACGGGGTCATGCCAGCGTTTGGGCAGCTCACCGACGAGCAGATTGCTACCGTGCTTAACCACATCCTTAATGCCTGGGGCAACGACAGGCTACTCCCACGGGAACACCGCCCCATTTCCGCAGCAGAGGTTGCCAGTGCCCGAAACGTGAGCCCCCGTCCAACCCCACAGCAAGTGGGCAACAACCGGGCACGTATAAACGTCCCGTAGTGTGATGGCGTAAAATCTTCAATGGAGGAATTTTGATGAAGCATCTACTCGTTGCTATGATCCTGCTGACTTCCGCTGCTTTTGCACAAAGTGGAGCTGCCCTATACCAGCAATGCCAGGGCTGTCACCAGCCTAATGGTGCTGGCATCCGAGGGGTCTTTCCCCCGCTGGCCGGACATGTTCCAGAAATTCTGGCGGCTAGAGGTGGAAGGGTCTGGATCATTCAGATGATGTTGTATGGGTTGAGTGGTGAAATTACCGTTGGAGGGGTGCGGTACATGGGGGTTATGCCGGGCTATCGTCACCTCAGCGATGCCGACCTTGCTGCGCTGCTCAACCACATCTCGACCCAGTGGGGCAACAGGTTCCCGACGGGCCAGAGGCCCTTCACAGCTGCAGAAGTGCAGGCACAGCGGGCCAAGACCATGACGGCAGCCCAGGTCAATGCGGCCCGCAGGGCGCTCGGGCTAAGGTAGGGGTGCCGCTTAGAGCGCTCTTCATAGGAATTTGGGCTATTCCTGGCGATACTTAAGACTGCGAGGGATGCTCGGTAGTTTTGTTAAGCGGTAGCCGTGGCAGAGGAGGCAGCCCAGAAGCTTTCAACCACCGACTGGGCCGTTTTGACGACCCTGTTGGAGCAAGAATCGCATGGGTTTCGCATTGCAGCGCTGTTTGCTCCGAGTGGTGATCTGGGGGATATCTGGCGTATCCAGCGCACCCAGGTCTATCGGGCACTGGAGCACCTGGAGGCTCGAGGACTTGTCGAGGCAG
Organism: uncultured Meiothermus sp.; assembly: GCF_937863175.1. Lineage (GTDB taxonomy): Bacteria > Deinococcota > Deinococci > Deinococcales > Thermaceae > Meiothermus. The sequence continues at coordinate 3,355 of NZ_CALMCQ010000282.1, forward strand.
TGCGGCTGGAAGAGGGCGATGCCGGGCCACCCCGAACCCTTTTTGCCGCAACCCCCAGGGGAAGGGCGTCCGCCCTGAAGTGGCTCCGCACGCCGGTAACGCGGCTACGCTATGGGCGTTCCGATTTGCGGCTCAAAATAGCTTTTTTGATGCGCCTGGGCCACGACCTTACACCGCTATTGCTGGCCCAGCAGCAGGTCTATAGCCAGATTTCGACGGAGCTCGAGGCTCAGATTCTCTATGCCGAGGGCGTCCAGGCGGTCTCCTTGCTGTGGCGCCTCGAGACTGCCAGAGCAGGTCTGAG
>NZ_CALMCQ010000283.1 GCF_937863175.1 uncultured Meiothermus sp.
CGCAGTCAAGATACCGGTTACGACCCCCGAAAAAGGTATTCAGGCGTTTGCCGAGGGGATTCGCAGGCTTTACCACGACCCCGAGTTGCGCCAGCGCATGGGGCGGGTAGCATGGGAGTACGCTCGGTCGGAGGTGGAAAGCGTACGTACCCTACGGATGCTCGAGCTCTATCGTAAAGTGCTGCAATCCGAACCGTTGACAACTGCCTCAGGCGCCTCACAGCGGGTGATCTAGAACCTGAGGTGTACCAAGTTTTTGCTGGAATACCTCCTTCAGCCCAGGGATCTGCTGAACCCGCATCTCGGTCTGATCGAAGGCTTCGTTCCACCAGGAGAAACCGCGAACCTGCGGCCACCGATTGGCAAGCAACCCAGTTAGCGCAGCCTCAGCCCACTGTACAGCGTCCACTCTGGGGTTCCCCGATGTCACCCCAAACTCCGCCACCACCACCGGCTTGTTGGGAGCCAGTTGGGCCAGGCGCGGCATGACCGCATTCATTCCATCGGCAAAGGTCTGGGTGTTGTTTTCACTGGGTTCCTGGGCGCCATAGACCGAGACTCCAATCCAATCCACCACATCATCTCCTGGGTAGTAGTTTTCCAGGTGATTCCATTCGGTCTCGGGATCATCGTAGGCATCCACATGCCAGACCCAGGTGAGGTTATCGGCCCCTGCCGATTCGATGGTCTGGACGATATGACGGTAGGCGTCGCGGAACCGCTGGGGGCCCTGGGTCGGGCCTCCGTTCCATTTGCCGTTCCAGGAAAACCACTGTCCATTGGCCTCGGTGCCCCACTCTACTAAAACCGGCGTACCAAAACCTTTAGCAGCCTGGCCCCAGGCTTTGAGGTCGGCGTCGAAGTCGCCCCGCAGAATGGCCTGCAAGGTATAAAGTGGCTCAGCCACATTAATCTCACTGCTGCTGCGCAGCATCAAACGGATGAACGGAACCGCACTCCTGTCCCGTATCCACTCGGCGGAATCCCTGGGAAAAGCCCGGCTGGCGAACCAGTCATTGGAAAAATACACCCAGGCCACCTTGCGTCCAGCGGCCTGTTCATACACATCCAGCGCAGCCGGGGTGATCTGGTGCTCTTCCAGATTTTTCTGCCCCGGATAAACCCCGTGGTAATACGAACCTGCTGGGGGAGTACCAATCCCCTTTGCCGGGGGTGGGTTGGGGCCAACCGGCGGCACCGGGAGGATGCCAATACTACACCCCCCCAGTACCAACAGAACTGCCAGGAAACGTTTTTTTTGCATAGCCCTGGTGGGAACTGCACCGGCCCCTTACTGCGTGGTGACGGCTGTGGGGTCTACATAGGTATAGCCCAGAGTATCCCGCACGTAGCGCAGAAAGCCTTCAAACTGGGCTACCGTATAAGCGTTGGGGCCAGTGTAATCGGGGTTAATGGTGTAGGCATGGAAGAAGTGGCCCGCCCAGGGACAACGTAACACCCGGTTGGCTCGAGCAGCTTCCTCGACCATGGGCAGCAGATAGTTGGGTTGCACACTGCCCAGGGTCTCGGGGAGCATAAGAGTGCCATTCACATCCCGCACCGGATAGGGGAAAAACTGCCCCGCAATGACCGTACCCACCCGGTAAATGCGACGCTCCATCACCCGGTTGTAGACCTGGTTGAAGGTGGTGTAGTAGCCTGGGTCGGCCTCGTAGTGGGGGGTTGTCCAGCCCACCGGGGTGGTGTTGACACTCCGGGTGCTGAGGTTCACCAGGATGGTGCGCCCGGCCTGAATCCGCTGGAGGGCACTGGCGGCAGTCATGCCTGGAATGGGTGTGCTGGTAATCCGGTTGCCGTTGGCATCGAGTTCGACCCGCCAGAACTCCCAGTCATCCCCAGTGATACCGAAAGGGTTCTTAAGGTTTTCAAACTGGTGGGTGTAGCCGTGTTGGAATATCCTGCCGCGAATATTGGGGATACGGCGGAGTTGACCGAGTGCACCGCTGTTCTGCGTCCAGCCGATCTGGGTTACCGGGACAGTATTGTTGTTAACGAACAGCGGGACTGCCGTGGCTAGAAATGGAATGTTGACCCGTCGAATGGCATCCAGCATACGCCTCAGATCGGCGCCAGGGTCGTTGGGGCTGAGGTCTTCCATCCGGGCCAGTGCCCTGGGTGTGCAGGTGACGTCGCGGCCCATCATGGGCGCAATCAAGTCGGCAAAAATCAGGTAGCGATCCTGCTCGTGAATATAGGTGAAGGGATTGTCGGCAACATACCAGAAATTGCCGCTTTGCAGTGCATAGGGAATTTGCCGTCCAGCGCTGTTCTTGGCCCAGGCATGCACCACCACGCTGGGGGATTCGACCGCCACCTCCATCATCTCGATGGGAACCTCCAGCAACCCAGGGATGTATTTCTTAAAGGTATAACCCCGATAGTCAATCTTGTTGAAACCTATTGAAAACTCCGCGGGCTGATACTCGGGGAAAAGCGCCACATAGCGCAGTCCCAACTGACTCAGGCTAGCCCCAATGGTTGCATTGTCCAGCCGCCAGATATTGTAGTTGAACCAGGTGACTTTGGCTCCGCCCATAATGTCGGAGATCAGGGCCGCGGGAACCGGGTCTTCGTAGGTGCTGCCAATGTAGAAAGTGCGGTAGTACTGGTTGGCCTCTCCGGAGGTATAGGTGGAAACGGCCTTACGTGTTACTACCACATCGGCATAGCGGCCCAACAGGTTGGTCAGCATGATTGCATAAATCTGGGCCGCATCCGGATAGGAATAGGCCTGGGTTTGAACATCACCCATGGACTGCATTCCGACCTGATCACGTTGGTCTTTGCCCTTACCTTTGGAACGCGTGGACTTGTCATTGGCCAGACCGGGCTTGAGTTGCACCGAACCAATTTTGGGCCTGGCCTGGAGCGAGACGCCATTCGATTCACCAAAAGCACCGGGGCCATCAGGGTAGAGAATCAGCACCGATGTTACAGCCTGTGCACTGATACCGCCTCCCCCGCTGTCCTCGGCTCGAGGGCCTGGAGAGGAGCTACAGGCAACAAGAAACAACAGGCCAGCCCCCAACAAGAACAAGGCTTTGCCGTACTGATCAACAGAAGCTCGCCAGCTAATTCCCCACATATCAACCACTCCTTTGCCAAACCGGCAGATAATCTCGAGGCACGCGAAACAACAATCAGTCGCTATAATCCATCGCTAGGGCAGGCGAATATTTTTCATTCCATAGCCGCTCCTGGGTTTCGGTAATCCGTTGCTTCAAGCGGTAAGGGTCGAGAATCTGATCGCGCAGCAAGATATCGCCCAGGGGCGTGTCCTGGGGTTTGTCGCGCAAGGCTCGAGCCAACACTTGCGGGCTCACATCCCCGTAAAAAAGCAGGACATCCCCCAAACGGCGCCGCACAGGTTCCAGTACCTCCCCAGGCACATAACTCTTGCGCTCGGTTTTATCCCATTTTGGAGCGGTGCCTCTGACGGCCCCTCGAGCGGGCCAGAAGTAGAGCCGCCAGGCCCGCAACGCCGCCAAGGCATTAATAATGTTGGCCACCAGCCACCGCAGGGGGAACAACGGCAGCACAAAGGTAGCGCTTACTGCTTCGCGGGTTCCATAGATGGCGTTGATTGCGGCAAAGCGCATCAGGAGCCGCTCGAGGGTAATGGTCAGGATGCCTCCGCTTAATACCAGCATCAGCCGTGGATCGGCATGAGGCCAGTGGAAGGCGTAGCTTAAGAGCGAGTACAGGGCCAGGGGGTAGCCCACGATGTGTATCAAATTGGTGTATTTTCCCTTCTGGTCACGCCAGAGCACCAGGCGGTCCTTGAGGGTTAACCTTTTGCGGTTGATTAGGTTGAGGCTTTGCAGGGTGATGCCATAGATCCAGCGGGCTTTTTGCCTGACGGCAGCCCGCATCTCGGAGGGAAAATACTCCTTGACAGCCACAATTTCGGTGCGAACCCGCCCGCGATCGTCTATCCGCTGGAGCCGCTGGAGGTGGAAGTGCACCCGGAATCCTTTTTGCCACAACCGCAGGGCCAGCTCGTAGTCCTCGGTCAGGCTACCCTCGCGGAAAACTGGGCCTTCGGCGGCCAAAAAACTAACCACCCCACGCCGTAAAGCAAAACCTGTACCGGCGCTGGGCACAAACAAACCCAGTGACTCGCGCACTGGCATGTGGTGCAGATGGCTCTCGGCGAACTCGTCGGCGTAGGTTCCGGCGATGACCCGGTTCAGCCAGCGATGCCAGGGCAGCCTGGGAAACAGTGCAAACACCGGCAACTGCACCATGTCGTGCCGGTTCGAGAGCGCACTATACAGCCGGAAGGTATAGGGGTGAATTACATCCTCGGCGTCATGCACGGCAATGATGTCGAAATCCTGGTTGCGAATATTTTCGAGGTCTTGAACAAACGCAAAAATTTCGTTGAGGTTCTGGCTTTTGCTGGTAGGCCCTGGCTTGCTGTTGACCACACAGTGGACATATGGGTTGTGCCTGGCCAGTGCGCGCACTTCTTGCAAAGTGGCTTCATCGTTGGAATACACGCCGATAAAAAACTCGAGGCGATCTTCCGGATAGTGCATCAGTCGCAGCGTCGCCCGCACCATCTCGACCACCACCCCAGCTTCCTGCCAGGCCGCCACCATAACTGCAATGCGCTTGGGGCTATCTCGCTCGAGTGCTTCTGTCGAGAGATTGGCCTGTTGAAAGCGGCGTCGCCGGAAGATATAGATCAGGTCGAAGATTAAGTCGTCGAAGATGGCGATCAGATAACCGAAGCAGACCAATATCAGTATTGCGCCGATAAGCTCGGACATCTATATACCTCCCTACAGTATGTAAATGACAGATACGCTTAGAACGGACTCGGCGTTTCCCGAGTATATTTGTCACTGCATGAGGCTCGTCATACGACTGGGTACTGCGCTGTAGCTGTACAGATTAGTGGATGGGCCTTACTAGGTAGGGTCAGGTCGGCAGGGCACAGCTTAACGATCTGGATGGGGTGGAGTTGGTGTCCTGGGTTTGACAACCGTACAGCGGCTAAACGATCGCCTGTGCTTTACGATTATCAGACCGCAGATCGTAGCGAAATTGCACCCGTCGCCAGTGTGCTCGAGCCTGACCCATCACCAAATCTCACGCGGATACCTTAGTTGGCCTGGATATGCAAAATCAAGCGAAATGGCCTAACATAGGGCAGGGTTAGTGGCAGTCGTGCAGGGCTTTGCTGCCTGCACCGTGCCAGGGATAATCCTCTCCTCACAGCATAGTTGGTAAGCATAATTCCCCCCTTGCTTGCTTGATAGCACACCCCATAGTTGAGTATGCAGGAACGATAGTATAGCAGGATTGTAATCCAAAAATCAACACTTAGTGCATTGTGCTTCGCAAAGTGCAAATTTATGAACATTCTATAAAATGATGACGGCAGTATGCATGAATGCACAGAAAAGGTTTGAGTGCACCAGAGCAGTAATGGAAAAGAGACCCAGACCCTCAATCAAAGAGCGTAAAAGGCAACTTGTGCGCGAGGTGATCCATCAGGCTGCGCTTAAGCTGTTTTTACGACACGGCTACGATAACGCAACCGTGGACGATATTTCCAGGGAAGCTGGAATTTCACGGCGGACTTTTTTTCATATGTTTCCGAGCAAAGAAGATGTGATCCTGGCCCATTTCGATGGAGTAGGCGCGCAGATGGTGCACCTTCTGGCGACCCGCCCTAAGGCCGAGTCTCTGCTGGTTTCGCTGCGGCAAGCCTTTAAGCCATGGCTGGATCTGCACACCGGTGATGTCGAGCTAGCGCGAAACCGCATTCGGTTGATACTTGAAACTCCGGCACTCCGCGCCCGGCATCTCAGACTTCTAGACTCCTGGGTATTTTTGCTGGCCGAACAATGCGCTCAAAAGTTGGGGCTCCCCACCGCCGATGGTCTACCCAGGCTCACGGCCTGGGTTGCGATTGCTACACTGGATGTAGCCCTGCATGAATGGAGCCATCAACAAGACGATGCTCTCCTGCCACACGTGGATGCTACCTTTGCCATACTGGGGGATGTGCTGCAGGCCAAACCCGCCAGGCCAAAATAGAAACCCAACCCTGCAAACCCTCGGCTCCCCTGGGGAAGTGTGTACACTATGGTGCGACAACATGGATGCTTTTTCTTTCACACCAGTAGCCAGGAGACAGCATGGATAAACGGGTAGTGCTGGCGTTTGGAACCCGGCCCGAAGCCATCAAGATGGCCCCGGTTATCTTTGCCATGCGCCAGCAGGCCGGGATTGAGACCATCGTGCTCTCTACCGGACAACACCGGACGCAGCTCGAGGATGCCTTGCAGGTTTTTGGCATCGTGCCCGATACCGACCTGCAGGTGATGACCGAACGCCAGACCCTGCCCGAGCTAATGGGCCGCATCGTGCCCGCCGCAGCGGATAAACTCAAAGAATTGCAGGCCGATTATGTGATGGTGCACGGCGATACCCTAACTTCTTTTGCAGTGACGTTGGCGGCCTTCTTCGAGCATATTCCAGTGGCCCATGTGGAGGCCGGGTTGCGCAGCTTCAATATGCTCGAGCCCTTTCCCGAAGAAGCCAACCGCCGTCTGACCGATGTGCTCACCGACCTGGATCTGCCCCCCACCCCTACTTCCAAAGAAAACCTCTTGCGCGAGGGTAAGCCCCCACAGCACATCATCGTGACCGGTCAGACCGAGGTGGACGCGGTGTTATACGCCAGTCGGCGCGGTACACCCCCACCCTTGCCGGAAGGCAAGCGCATCGTGGGCGTGACCATGCACCGCCGGGAAAACCTGCCTTTCATGCGCGAACTGGCGGCTGCCCTGGCTCGAGTCGCCAGAGCCCATCCCGACTGCCACTTTGTGTATCCGGTGCATCTGAACCCGGCAGTGCGCGAGGCGGTCTATCCCGCACTGCAGGGTCTACCCAACTTTGAGCTGCTGGAGCCGCTGGAATTTGGAGCGATGGCTGGGCTGATGAAACGCTCCACGCTGCTGGTGACCGACTCCGGGGGGGTACAGGAGAGCGGGGCCACCCTGGGGGTGCC
>NZ_CALMCQ010000284.1 GCF_937863175.1 uncultured Meiothermus sp.
TTGGTGGCAGCATTGATCCGAACCACGTAGCGCTCCTGGTGGCTTTTCCATAGCCCCAGACCCTTTTTCTGGCCCACCGTATAGAACCCCGCCCCGGCATGTTCCCCAATCTGCACCCCGGTTTCCAGGTCTACCAGAGGCCCCGGCTGCGCGGGGATGTGGTGGGCTAAATAATCTTTCAGATCGCCCTGCACAAAGCAGATATTCTGGCTCTCGGGCTTCTTGGCCGTCGGCAGGCCGTACTTCTCGGCCAGGGCTCGCACCTGGGGTTTTTCCAGGTGCCCCACCGGGAACAACAGGTGGGAGATGGACTCCTTAGATGTGCCCCACAGAAAGTAGGTCTGGTCTTTCTTGGGGTCGCCACGGTACAGAGCGCCGTGTTGCTGAATTACATAGTGACCGGTGGCTACGTAGTCACAGCCAAGCATCCGAGCCTTTTTCAAGAGCGAGTCGAACTTCACGCGGGTATTGCAGTTGACACAGGGATTGGGGGTCTCGCCAGCCTGGTAACCCGCGATGAAGGGGTCAATGATTTTTTCCTGGAACTCCTCGCGGTAGTCCAGCAAATAGAAGGGCACCCCCACGATGTCGGCTACGCGCCGGGCCTCGTAGGCCGCATCGGGCGAGCAACAGGTCTCGAAGCAGTCGTCCTGCTTGTTATCGGGCCAGAAGCGCATCATGGCCCCAATCACCTCGTAGCCCTGTTCCTTGAGCATGGCCACCGCAACGGAGGAGTCTACCCCCCCGCTCATGGCTGCCAGTACACGACCCTTTGACACAAACACCTCGGGGCGAGCGCCCACAAGGATTAAGTGTACCTGATGACTCCAGGAATCAGCCCACACTTTAAGCTGCCAGACTAGAGGAAGGAGGCTAGAGCCATGAGATTCATCGTCTTGTTCGTCCTGCTCATCAAGATCGCCCAAATCGCCCTGGCCCAAAGCCCCAGCCTGGACGGCACCCGCTGGGTGCTCTCCTCCTACGCCCTGGGCTCACGCTTCGCGCAGGTGTCCCCCGCTCAGGGCGCGACCCTCGAGTTCACCCAGGGCCGGGCTGGCGGATTCAACGGCTGCAACAGCTTCGGCGGCACCTACACCCAGGAGGGCAGCAAGCTGAGCCTGGGCGCCCTGGTTCAGACCATAAAGGCCTGCCCCAACCCGCTGGACAGGCTCGAGCGGGACTACCACCGGTCGCTGGCCCAGGTGCGCTCCTTTGCGCTCACCTCCGGCGTCCTGCGCCTGAAGAACCAGGCCGGGAAAACCATCCTGATCTTCGCCCAGGCTCGCCCCCAGGGCCTCCAGGGCCGCGAGTGGCGGGTCACGGCGCTGAACACCGGGAGTGCCGTGGTCTCGGTGGCGGCAGGCCCCCAGCCCACCGCCAGCTTCGTGGGCGGGCGGCTTAGTGGCAACTCCGGCTGCAACCAGTTCTCGGCCACCTACACGCTGAACAACTTCAGCCTCCAGGTCGGCCCCGTCACCAGCACCAGGCGGGCCTGCCTGGACGAGCAGACCCATCAACAGGAAATCGCCTTTTTGCAAGCCCTGGAAAACGTGGTGAGCTTTAGAATTGTGGGCAACCAGCTAACCCTCTACGACCAAGAGGGCAGTATCCTGGTCAAACTGAACCGCTAAACACTGCGCCTACTGAACGTGATAGGGAAATAACTCCTCGACTGCTATCTTCCATCCGGGCACAGCAGGCTCGGCCTCGGCCAGGTCACCCCGGCGGTAGATGGTCGGAGTTTGGGGCTCACTGGCCCGGTAAACCCGAACCACGTCTACGCCAAGCAGATCCACATCCCAGACCACCAGCGTCCCGGCTGCAAAGTAGTCGGCGCGCTTTTGGGCGATTTCTTTCTCGGCCCTCTTGCCATAATCGCCGTCACTGCGAACTTCAACAGCAAACACCGGGGCCCCCTCCAGGAACTTCATTCCTGAGTGCGGACCGACATAATAGGCAGCGTCTGGGCTAAAGCTTTTGCGTTTGGGCAAGTCCACGGCAAAACCTACATTGTCGCCCACAGCATATCCGTTCCGCATCTTGCGGGCGTACTCTCGAAGGCTTGTAACAATTTCCATTGTAGCGAATCCGGGCAAAAATCCAGTCGGCGGCATACGAATAATCTCTCCATTGACCAGTTCGGCCTTGCCAGGCTCTTTCATCAGGTCGTCCAGCGTAGCTTCCCTTACCTTCGGCATACCCCCAGTGTAGCTCAGTTGTTGACCAGTTGAACTCTTTAGTCGTAGCATAGCGGTTGGGAGCAATCCTGCGCCTTTAATGCCGATCCAGCGAGGTCGGAAAGGAGACACAATGAACCATCTCGAAACCCAAAAACCAGAGCCCTGCGCCCATGTTGGGCGCTTATTTTTCTTTTCACCTCCCCACTGGCGGGGGAGGCTGGATGGGGGGGAAAGGCTATGAAATTCAAATCCCGACTGCTGGGCGACGACGAAGTCCGCCGGGCCCTGACCCGCATCGCTCACGAGGTGGTCGAGAAGAACAAAGGCACCGAGGGCTTGTGCTTTGTGGGGATTCACACCCGTGGCATCAGCCTGGCCAAACGTCTAGTAGACCTGGTTGAGAAGTTCGAGGGGAAGCAAGCCCCGATGGGAATTCTGGACATCACCCTCTACCGCGACGACCTGAGCGAGATTGGCCTGCAACCCAGGGTGCGCGAGACCCGCATTCCCTTCGACCTGAACGGCAAGGCGGTGGTGCTGGTGGACGATGTGCTTTACACCGGCCGCACCGCCAGGGCTGCCCTGGACGCCCTGATTGACCTGGGCCGCCCCAGCCGGATTTATCTGGCGGTGCTGGTAGACCGGGGGCACCGCGAGCTGCCCATCCGGGCCGATTTTGTGGGCAAGAATCTGCCTACCTCCAAAAGCGAGGTGGTCAAGGTGAAAACCCTCGAGGACGACGGTGAAGACGCCGTGGAGCTCTGGGAACTGGAGGGCGCATGAGCCAGTCGGCAGTACCCAGCTTCCCCAGGCACCTGCTGGACTTTAGCGACTGGAACCGGGGGCAGGTTGAGAGCATCCTCGAGACCGCCCAGATGATGCAGGAGGTGCTGGCCCGGCCGGTCAAAAAGGTGCCAGCCCTGACCGGTTTTACGGTGGCCACGGTTTTTTTTGAGCCTTCTACCCGCACCCGCCTGTCCTTCGAACTGGCGGCCCGGCGGATGTCGGCGGACGTGCTGAGCTTTGCCACCGCTACCAGTTCCACCACCAAAGGCGAGACCTACCGTGACACCCTGCGCACCCTCGAGCAGATGGGAATTGATGCCTATGTCATCCGGGTGGACGCGGCGGGGGTCTGCCATCAGGCTTATGGCTGGTTGCACAAACCGGTGATCAATGCCGGGGATGGCTGGCGGGCCCACCCCACCCAGGCCCTGCTGGACGCCTTTACCCTGCGCGAAAGGCTGGGTAGCCTGGAGGGCAAAAAAATCGCCATTGTGGGCGACATTCTGCACTCGAGGGTGGCCCGTTCCAACGCCGAGCTACTGACCATGCTGGGCGCACAGGTGGTGGCCTGCGGCCCCGCGACGCTGCTCCCCGGCAGCCTGCCAGGTGCTACCCTGACCACCAGCCTGAAGGAAGCTTTGCTCGAGGCCGACGCAGTGATGGCCCTGCGGCTGCAAAAAGAGCGCATGGACAAGGGCCTGCTGCCCTCGCTGCCAGAGTACATCGCAGCCTATCAGATCACCCAGGAACGCCTGGCCTGGGCCAGGCCCTTAGCACCCCTGCTGCACCCCGGCCCCATGAACCGCGACGTGGAGCTGGAAGGTACACTGGCCGACTCGCCCCAGAGCCTGGTTGAGCGCCAGGTGGCCAACGGACAGGCCATCCGCATGGCGGTGCTGTACCACCTGCTGGTAGGAAAGAGAAGCTGATAGCGAATAGCCGATAGCCCATAGCTCTTTTGCTATCCGCTATCGGCTATCAGCGCGACTACAAGGAGCCGTATGAAGGGTGAAATCCTGTTCAAAAACGCAAACCTGGTGGATGGGCGCGGGGAGCATGGCAGGGCCGATGTGCTGATCGGCGAGGGTCGAATTCTCTCACTATCGGGGGGCGAGGCCCCGAGGGTAATAGAGGCAGCGGGGATGATCTTGTCGCCAGGGTTTTTCGACCCCCACGCCCACCTGCGCGAGCCAGGGCAGGAGGTCAAGGAAGACCTGACCAGCGGACTCACCGCGGCTGCAAAAGGGGGCTACACCGACCTGGTCTCGATGCCTAATACCAGCCCGGTGGTGGACAACGCCGAAATAGTGGCCGCGCTCAAGAAAAAAGCTGCCAGCATTGGCCAGGCCCGGCTCCACCCGGCAGCAGCGCTCACCCAGGGACAGGAGGGCAAAATTCTGAGCGAGGCCCGCCTGCTGCGTGAGGCCGGGGCGGTGATGCTCACCGACGACGGGCGCACCAACGAAGACGCCGGGGTGCTGGCCCAGGGCCTCCAGTATGCCGCCTCGTGGGGGCTTTTGGTCTCGGTTCACGCCGAGGACGCAAGTCTGCGCCGGGGCGGAGTGATGAACGAGGGCGAGGTCTCGTTCCGGCTGGGGCTGCCGGGCAATACCGGCTTTGCGGAAAGCGCCCGAATTGCCCGGGATCTGGAGATTGTGCGGTATGTGGAAAGCCGAGGGTCGCAAGAGGCAGGTCAAAGGTCGAGGGTCGAGGGTCGCAATACACAGGTCGAGGGTCAAAAACAAACCCTTCTGCACGTGCAGCATCTGAGTACCCGGCGAGGGCTGGAGTTGATCCGCCAGGCCAGGGCCGAGGGACTGCCCATCACCACCGAGGTCGGGCCGCATCACCTGACCCTTACCGACCAGAGCCTCAACAGCCTAAACCCCATCTTCAAAGTGGCCCCGCCGCTGCGTACCCAGGCCGATCTGGAAGCGTTGATAGAAGGGCTGCTGGACGGTAGCATAGACTGCATCGGCACCGACCACGCCCCCCACACCCAGGACGAAAAAGAGCTGGATATGCTGCGGGCTCCGTTTGGTATTCCCAGCCTCGAGATCTGCTGGCCCCTGCTTTACACGGCGCTGGTGGTGGGACATGGATTCCCGCTCCACACCCTGATTGAACGCTTTACCGATGGCCCCCGGCGCATTCTGGGCTTCCCCCCCATTCACCTGACCGAAGGAGCCCAGGCCAGCCTGGTACTGTGGAGTCCAGGCCAGGAGCGCCCGGTTGTGCCCCAGAGTTTTGCTTCCAGGGCTAAGTTTAGCCCCTGGGCAGGATGGGCTCTGCGGGGCTGGCCCTCGGTGACGCTGGTTGAAGGACGGGTGGTCTATGAACAAGGGGCGGTGCAGATCTGAGGCTTTTTCATCTGGGTCTGAGATAGACTAGGGAGCCATGAGAACCGCTGCCATCGCTGTACTGCTGGGCCTGCTGGTGGGTTGTACCCCCGCACCCCTTACGGTTGGATTGCAAGACTTTGAGGTGCCCATCGCGGCCATTCAGTCGGGGCAAGCCGTGTTTACTAAACAGAACTTCAACCGTCCCCCCGTTTCCTTTACCGCCGTTACTCTGGAAGGCAACCTGACCTACCAACAAGGCAACATCAGCCTGGTTTTTTACACCTCGGATGGCGAGCCGTGTGCCCCTACCAGCGGTGTTTATATCTGCAACCCAAACAATCCCGGTATTCAGGAGGCGGGCAGTGCCCGTTTCCAGTCCGGGGACACCCAGCCGCTCAGGCTTTCGGGCAGCAAGCTGACCAGTGGCATCAACAGCGGGAACCTCTGGATTGGGGTGAGGCTCGAGAGCGGTGTCGCTACCGCTGGAACCCTGCACTTTCGCAACATGGTAGCCAGGGTGGCGGTGCTGCCCTAGCAGTCCAGGACATTCTTCTTGGTGCCCGCACGATAAGATTGCAAGGGGCTGTCGCAATGCCCCAGACCCACACGGGTCTCGTCGAATTTTGCGCGTTGATTAATTAAGAGAGGGTGAGAGAAAGATATACTCCTGTCAGGTATGGAACGTCTATTGATCGTCGAAGACGACCCGCAATTGGCTCGCCTGATTACTTCCGCCCTCGAGCGCGAGGGGTATTCAACCCTGCTGGCCATCAGCGGCCTGGACGCGGTTCAGATGGCCCCGCAGGCCGATTTGCTGGTGTTGGATCTGGGCTTGCCCGGACTGGGGGGCCTCGAGGTGATTCGGGAGTTGCGCGAGGCCGACTGGAGCCTGCCCATCCTGGTGGTGAGCGCACAGGGCTCGGAGGACATCCGGGTGCGAGCGCTGGAACTCGGCGCCGACGACTACCTGACCAAACCCATGGGCATCCGCGAGATGGTCGCCCGGGTACGGGCCTTGCTGCGGCGCAGCCGCCCTGAACAAGAGATCCATGTGGGAGATTTACGGGTTGTGCTCAAGCGGCGTCAGGCCTTCAGAGCCAATCATTTGCTGGATTTATCCCCCACCGAACTCGATTTGTTGCTAACGCTGGCCATCAACCCCGGTGAGGTCTGGAGCCGGGAACGCTTGCTGCAGCGGGTCTGGGGTGCCGAGCGCGGCAGTGCGGTGGATGAGCGGGTGGTAGACAGCTATGTGGCTCTACTGCGGCGCAAACTGGGCGACGACCCCAGGGCGCCTCGCTATGTCGAAACTGTTTTTGGGCAGGGATACCGGCTGATCGATAGACCCAAAATATAGAATTTTTACAAAATATCGTTACGTGCTTTTTGTCTTTCGGATACGTATTTTCTATCACTTCTGGAATCGTTTTGTATAGGAACCTGTAGGGCCATGTTTATTTGCCATCAATCCCTTGCAAAAGCGCTGTTACACTCCAACCGAGTAAGGGCGTAACACCTGGCGTTACAAGCCGAGCCGCCCATCGGAGGAATCATGCGCGTGAAGCAGTGGTGGATTGTGGGCCTGGGGTTGCTACTGGCTTTTGCACTGGCCCAGCCTCGCAACGAGGTTCGACTGGATCTGAAGGCTTTCCGGGTTTTGAGTGTGCAGCAGGAGGGTCGCACCGTGGAGAGGCTCGAGGCCGCCCTGGATGCCAGACCCGGCCAGTTGATCGAGTATCAGCTCAATGCTCAGAACACAACCGATAACACCCTCCGTCAGGTTGCGCTGATTATTCCAATTCCCACCAGCACCACCTACCAGGCCTTGAGCGCTCAACCTTTACGGCTGGGCGAGACCCTGGTGGTGGCGGAGTTCAGCTTTGATGGCGGGCGCAGCTTCGGCAAACTCCCGCGCATGCGCAAGATCAGGGTGGTTGAAAACGGCAAGGAGGTCGAGAAGGAAGTTGAAGTAAAACCCGAAGAATTCACCCACGCCCGCTGGGTTTTGCCTCAGATGAGCGCAAGGCAAACCGTCTTGCTCAAGCTGCGTACCGTCGTGCGATAAGTCTATAGAGCGGAATTCGGAATCAGTAGAGGGCTTTCGCAGATCACAATGCTGTTCAAAAACTCGTTTTTTGCTGCCCGGACTGGCGGGAAAAAAGAGTGAACCACGATAGGAGGAATCAAAGCATGAACAAACTCTTCACACTGTGGGTTGCTGTGCTGGTGCTGTTTGGGGCCGCACTGGCCCAACAGACCCCCGCCGGAACCAACATCTCCAACCAGGCCTCGGCCAGCTACATTGATTCGGCCGGGCAGGCCCGCACCACCACCTCCAACCAGGTTATCACGGTGGTACAGCAGGTCTACAGCTTCAGCATCACTCCTGACGGAACCCAGGCTTCTCCTGGTCAAACCCGCAACGCCCTCCCGGGCGCGCCCGTCTACTTCAGCTACACGGTCGGCAATACCGGTAACGGCAGTGATACCATCCAACTGACCACAGCTCAAGATGCGGGGGATAACTTCGATTTGAGCGGCACCACCCTCTATCTTGACGCCAACTGCAACGGCACCATTGACCCCGGCGAAACCACCCCCATCACCAGCATCAGCCTGACCCGCCAGGGCAGTCCCGGCGCCAGCGCCTGCGTGATTGTAGCCGGAACCATCCCGGCCTCGGCCACCAACGGACAAAACGGCAATCTCAACCTGAGCGGTGCCTCGGCGGGCAACCCCAGCGTAACCGACAGCAACAACTGGGCCAGAGCAGCCGCCACCACCAGCGCTGCCCTCACGGCTACCAAGTCGGCCAGCCCCACCGGTAGCGTAACCCCGGGCAGCAACATCACGTACACCATCAGCGGCTCCAACGTGGGCGGTAGCGCGGCCAGTGGGGTGAGCGTGGGCGGGCTCAGTGGCAGCGGTATCCTGATTCGGGACACCATCCCCAGCGGTCTGGTGGTGAGTGTTCTGCCGACCGGCAGTGCAGGTGCTGGAACCGCACAGATGGTTTTCAGCACCAACGGTACCAGCTGGAACCCCCTGGCCACCGGCAACCTGCCGCTTACAGGCAACGGCACCATTGCGATCGGGATGTTTGTGAGCGGAACCGGAGCTTTCTTCCCCCAAACCGCTGCCTATACTTTTAGCTTTCAGGCCAGTGTACCCTCGGCATCGGTGGCCGGAACCACGTACCTCAACAGCGCTACCGTACAGTTCCACAACGGTTCCAGCGGCCAGAGCATTACCTCCAACACCACCACCCACACCACTGCCAGTCGTTTTAGTGTAGCCATTGGCGGTGCAGGCGTGAGTGCAGCCGATGGGGCCGATACCCAGACCATCGCTTCCGCCTTCTCGGGCAGCACCGTCAGTTTTAACTCCACCCTGCAAAACACCGGCAATGCCCCGGATAGTTTCACCCTGAGCCTGGGAGCCAGCACCCTCGGAGTCTGCACCATCCTCCAGTCCGACGGCGTGACCCCGCTTTCCGGCCCGGTGGGCCCACTGGCCGCAGGCACTACCTATACCGTGGTGGTGCGTTGCGCCATCCCGGCCAGCCAGACTGGTGGGGGCAGTGTGACCCTGAACGCCACTTCGGTCAACAACCCCAGCGGCACCGTGGCTACCCTGCTGGACGGCGTGGATGCTACGACCCTGGTTGTCACAGCCGTGGCCTCGGGTTATGGCGTAGACGCCGCGCACAACACCAACAGCGCCGCAGGCGGCGAAGGCAGTGATCCTGGCAACGATAGCCGTGCAGGCTATAACCCCGCAGTGAATCCCGGCGGTATTGCTCTCTTCCCCCTCGAGGTCGCCAACACCGGCCAGAACCCCGACACCTACACCTTCTCAGCAGTGTTGCCTTCTGGCTGGACGGCGGTCTTCTACCCCGATAGCAACTGCGATGGTGCCATGGATGCTCCCACTCCGGCCCCGGTCAGTGGCACGGGACTCCTGAACAACGCTAGCGCTGGCTGCTACATCGTTGCAGTACAGGTGCCAGCCGGCGCCTCACCCGTAGACACCACGCCCGTAACCGGCGACAACGTGCAGTTCATCGTTACCAGCACCACCCTGGGCAGCGTGAGTGACACCATCCGTGGCGCCGTAGATGTGAACCTGGTGGCCCAGATCAGCCTCGAGCCTCCCCGTACCGGCACCCTCACCACGCCCGGCACCCTCACCTACACCCACATCCTGGTTAACAACTCCAACCAGAGCGGGGTATGCAGCATCGCAGGGGATGGCGGCAGCTTTAGCTGGACCTACCAGTATTCACTCGATGGCAGCACCTGGGCGACGGGCCTGAGCGGGGTCTCGGTAGCAGCCAACGGCGGTAGCCAGACCCTCTTTGTGCGGGTTTTGACCCCTGCTGGGCAGCCCATCGGGCGCACCGATGTAAACACCCTGACCGCCACCTGCACCGTGGGCAGCGCTACCGTGAACGACAGCGTGAGCGAGACCACCACCGTGGTGGGCGGCGACCTGCGCCTGACCAAGACTGGCGTGAGCTATGTGGGCAGCAGCAGCACCGTGCGCGATGCCAGTGCGGCCATCGCCCTGCCGGGCGACACCATCGAGTACACCGTGGTCGCCAGCAACATCGGTACGGGCAGCCTTTCGCAGGTGGTGATCACCGACCCGCTGCCCTCTTACACCAGCTTTGTAAGTGTAAGTGCGGCCATCAGCGGCTTCCCCTCTGGAACGGTGTTGTTCTCGACCGATGGGATCACCTGGAGCACCACGGCTCCCACCGCACTTACGGCGGGCGGCTCGATCTACGTGGCGGTCAGCACCAATGGCAACTCCACCCTCGAGGCTGGGGATCTGATGCCGCCAGCGGCAACCATCACCATTACTTTCCGCGTACAGGTGCAGTAAGTTTCTATCCCACCCCCCGGCCGGGGGGTGGGGAAATAACCCAGAACACGCCGTGCGAGAGCCTATGATTGACCCTGAGCGGGATGGCAGTAGGTTCTCGCATAGCTTTTTTCGAAGTTGTTTGCGTTGGCAAATACAACACCAGATGGAATTTTCTCCACCCGCACGAAAGCAGCCAGCCATGATCTTTGCACCCGTTAAAGGAGTGCGGGTCTGGTGGGGGCTGGTGCTGGCGTTGCTGCTCAACCTGGCCTGGGCCACACCCGCTGGCACCGTAATTCGCAACCAGGCCCTGGCGATTGTGGATGGGCAGACCTATCTGTCCAACGAGATCGAAACCGTGGTACAGGCCGTATGCGTGCCCTCCCTTACCCCCAACGGGACACTGGGAAACCCCGCCCAACGCGCGGTGGTAGCAGCGGGTGGGTTTGCTTATTTGGCTTACTTGTTGCGCAATAGCGGAAACCAAAGCTTTGCCTTCACCCTGAGCTGGGTGCAGGATGGTGCCCCCTGGACACCCAGTTCGGTGCGGTTTTATCACGATGTCAACGCCAATGCCCGGCTAGACGCGGGGGAAATGGAAATCAGCGGCATCACCCTGGCTCCGGCCCAGGAGATCCGGCTGATTCTGGCGTTGCAAACGCCTTTGTCGGCAACCGGCGAGCTGCAACTTAGCCCGGTAGCAACCTGTCCCGACGGTACGCGCGACGACAACAACTACAGCCGGGTCAGCCTGGGTAGCGGGGCTGCGCTCAGTCTAGTCAAATCGGTGGATACCCCCCAGGCCCTCGAGGGTCAGGAGGTGACTTTTAGCATACGGGTCTCGAACCTGGGCAGTCTGGGGGCGGCCGGGCCTGTTTATGTGAGCGATGTGCTGGACACACCCGAGTTGCGCGATCTGAACTATGTGACGGGTTCGGCCAGTGCGGCCAAGGGACGCCTGGAATTTTACGATGGCGCCGCCTGGAGTGTCAGCCAAACCCAGGTGCGGGGGATCCGGTTGGTGCTGGATGGCCTCGAGTCCGGCGAAGAGGCGCTGTTCAGTTTTCGTATGCGGGTAGCGGCTGGTGTGCGGGCGGGCTCGAGGCGGAATGTGGCTACCGCGCAGTCGGCCAGCAGCAGCGCCCAGACCTCCGTCGAGCTGCAGATCGCGGCTCTACATGGGCACGCACTGGGGCCAGTAGACAATCCCCAGGCGGTTGGCGCAGCCGATCAGCAGAGTGCTCAGGTTCTGGCCGGACAACCCTATTGTTTTGCCCACACCCTGCTCAACAGCGGCAACGTGGCCGACGCTTACACCCTGGAAGCGGTGGGCTTACCGAACGGGGTAAGCCTCCGCTACCGCTCGCGGGCTGGAAGCAGCCTGCCCTCCCCCATCGCCCTGCAGCCGGGGGCCAGCCTGAGTTTTGAGGCTTGTCTGGCCGGTTTGCCCGCCGGCACAGCACCCTTTGAGTTCACCCTGCTGGCCCGCTCTGCCACCGGGGCCACCGACCCCACCACCAACCGCGTGGCGCAGGTGTGGGATCTTTCCCAGCTAGTCCTGCGTAAAAGCAGCCAGGCTGGCCCTACCGTAACCCCTGGCGAGCGGGTGGTCTATACGCTGCATATCGAAAACCCCCTGCCCATCGCGCTGAACCATGCCGTGATTGAGGATGGGCTGGACGCCAATCTGGAGTTTATCTCGGCCTCGGATGGCGGCACCTATGTGCCCACGAGCCGCACCGTGCGGTGGAACCTGACCCTTGCCGCCAGCAGCACCCTTACCCTCACCCTCGAGACCCGCATAAGCCCAGGCGCCCCCGACAACGCCGCCATCTCCAACCGCTTTGGCTTGCGCTCCAACACCATCAGCAGCCCGCTGCTTTCCAACACCGTGACCCTGAGCGTGCAGGCCTCGGCGCTACTGTTGGAAAAGCAGGTACAGCCAGCTCAGGTTAACGTGGGCGACCTGCTCACCTATACCCTCACGGTGGTCAATGTGGGTCGGGTGGCGCTCTCGGTACGCCTCGAGGACACCCCCGGTGCAGGTCTGGCCTATGTACAGGGCAGCGCCACCCCCAGCGAGCCCGCCCTGCAAGAGGGCAGGCTGATCTGGGACAACCTGTCCCTGGCCCCTGGTGCCCGCTCGACCCTGAGCTACCGGATGCGCGTCCTGCCAGGGGCCCACGAACACCTGCGCAACACCGCCCTGGCAGTGGGTAGCACCAGCAGTCACTCCGCTGTCGCCAGCGCGGTGGCCTCGGCGGTGGCGACACTAAAACGGGGGGTTTTCACCCCACCCCACAGTTTGCTGGGGCAGGTCTTTCTCGACGCCGACCGCGACGGTAAATATACGCCTGGCCTGGATGTGCCGCTGCCGGGTGCGCGAATCCTCCTGAGCAATGGTCTCCAAACCGTGACCGATGTGGAGGGCCGTTACAGCTTCCGCAACCTGGCCGGTGGGCTGTGGGAGGTCATGCTCGAGCCCGCCTCGGCTCCGTTCAAACCCCTCCCCCATCCAGCAGCACAGGGGGACGGCTACCGCCACCGGGTGTGGGTGGAAGGGCTGACCCACAGCAACTTCCCCCTCGAGCGCCCCACCGGCCTGGCCAAAGCCCTGCGCGAGACCACCCTGGAATTCGGACCACTCACGGTTAGCAAGAAGCTCCTGGCGCTTCCAAACGGCTTCCGCGTGGTGCTGGTACTCCGCTCTGCCGAAACCCTGAACGACCTGACCCTCACCGACCCACTCCCGGGCGGCGGCGAGCGGGTGTTCCAGTTTGCCCAGTTCCAGGGCCAGGAGACCCTGACCTACGACCTGCCGGGAGGCCATCTGACCGATCCACAGGCCCGCTGGAGGTATCCGTGAGGGCAGCGGGCAAGAACACCCCTGGCCCTCGGCTCCTGGCTCTTGGCTGCCGGCTTGTGTTGCTTCTGACCCTGGGCTTTGGGCTTCTGGCTCTCGGCAGTGAAGCCCTGGCCCAGGCCCGAACCGGCGATCCCCGATCGGGGCAGGCCGCGCCCGTACACCGAACCGACCTGCGCGGCATCGTGCCGGGCGACCGGCTGGGCTGGGAGATTCGGGAACTGCGGGCCAGCGTGGTGGTGAGCAGACCCACCCTCCTGAACCTGCAAATCTACTCCCCTGGCTTCGATCCGGGCGATTACCGCAGGGCGCTCCTGGGCCAGGAAGAACTGGGCGACGAGCGCTATGACCGGGGCAGGGATCCGATGGTGGCTCAGTTTACCCTTTCGCGTGATGGGCAGATACTGGCCCAGCAAACCTACAAAACCGAGCCTCACCGCTGGGTGTTGTTCTACCGGGGCCAGGTCGAACCGGGCGTGTACCAGCTTTCCAGCCGCCTGATGGGCCTGGGCAAGAACGCCTTCCGCTACCGCATCCAGACCAGCGTGCCAGAGGCTGCCCAACTGCTGGTAGACCCCACCCTGCAACTCTACGATGTGCGGCAGTTTCAGATGAGCAACCCCCTGACCATGACCACCATCCGAGGGCGGGACTGGCTCGAGCCTTTCGTGCTCAACGTGAGCCCCGAGGTGCTGCCCTTGCGGGTAGGCTTCTACGACGAAGACGGTGCTAAAGAAATGGAAGGCCGGGTACGCCTCCCCAACGGACAGCGCGAAGCCCGTGCGGTCTCCGGCGACCGAGCCTGGGTTCATTACGACATCCGCCAGCCCGGCGTCACTGCCTTTGGCTTCCGCCAGCCCAAAACCGCCACCCAGCACTCCAATACCATTGGTTTTCGGGTAGATGCCTGCATGGAGGTCGAGCACAATGCCTTCCGGGTGGTGCCGCCCCGCCCAGTCCAGGCCCAGGTGTTCGATGGTGAAGGGCGTCCAGTAGAGAGCAATTTGCGGCTCGAGGGGGACAAAATCCGTACCCTCACACTGCCCATCTTGCCCGAGGGGTACCGCTTTGTACGTCTGGAAGTACAGGGCGGCGAACGCCTGGGCGCACAGACCGCCCGTTTTGGCTGCGCAGGGGGCGAGGCCCGTTTTGTGCTGGAAAGAATTGCACCTCCGCTGGCCACGCTGGACATCGAAGCGGTGCTGGTGCTGCCCGATGGCGAACAGCCCATAGACCTGCCCGTACAGGTAGGCGACCAGTCTGTGACGCTCAGCCAGGGCAAGGCCCGTCAGAAGTTGCCGTCCGGCAGCTATAGTCTTACAGCGCAACGGGTGGGAGCCCGTATTGAAGGGCCAGAATCGGTGCGCCTGGAGCAGGGTCAGACCCAGAAGGTGCGCTTCAAGGTTTTCCCCGAAGTGACACTTACCCTGGAAGCCAACCCCGCCGCCTTGCGCGTAGGTGAACAGACCCTCCTGACTGCCCGGGTCAGAACCGTTTTCCCAAACCTGTTACCCGCCGACCTGGAGCTGGCACTGCCCCCCTGCCTGGAAGCCCTGGATGCCACCCGCCTGACCGCGCCAGCGGCCCTGGGCCGCGATGCGGTGTTGCGCGTCCGCGCCCAGGCTACCTGTAAAGCGCAGCCGGAAGTAGTGGCCACGCTGGCCCCCTGGCAGCAACAAGCCAGTGCCCGGTTGCACCTCACCCAGCCTGCCAGCTTCGGCCTGAGCAAGCATGCCCTGACCCCCAGCGCCGTCGTGGGAACCGAGGTGGTCTACCGTCTACGGGTGCAAAACACCGGCGACGAGGCGGGTCGGGTGCGCGTACAGGATAGCCTGGCCGCTGGGTTGCAGGGCCAGCCGCTCGACCAGGTGATCGAGCTGGGAGCCGGCGAGGAGCAACTGCTCGAGGTTCGCGCCCACATTGCGGCCAGTGCTCCCGAAGTCATTATCAATAAAGCCCGGCTGCTCAGCCTGGAGGGCCAGCCGCTGAGTGAAGCCCAGGCCGAGGTGCGGGTGCTGCGCCCGGTGGCCCAGCTCTCGCGCTCGCTTGACCGGCGCTTGGTGCTGCCCGGCGAGGAGGTCGAGGTGCGGCTGGTGGTGCGCAACCCCGGCCTGGCACCCCTGACCTACACCCTGCAGGACACCTACCCGGAGTGGTTGGAAGTGGGCGCAAACGATCCCCAGTTCAGCGGCGAACTGGCCCCTGGCGCCAGCGTGACCCACACCTACCGGGCTCGAGCACGTTTTGGCACCCCCGCCCTGGGTCGGTTCCTGGCCCAGCTCAACTCCAACGGCGGCAACCTCAGCGCCCCGGACAGCCTCGAGCGAACCCTGCTACGGCTGGAAAAAACCGCCAACCCAGCCAGGGTAGTCGTGGGCAGTCCGGCCACCTTTACCATCCGCCTCGGCAACCCCACCGACCGTCCGCTCCGGGTAGATCTTCAGGAGTCGCCCGACGAGGGCTTAAAGATGCAGCTGCCCGACGATCTCAGCTTCAACTTGCAGCCCGGCGAGGTAAAGGAGCTAAGACTGGAAGCCCAGGCTGGCAAGGTGGGCGCGCTGAACAACCAGGTGACCGCCTTTGTGAACGGGGTTCCGGCCTCCTTCCCCACCACCGCTACCCTGCTGGTGCTGCCCGTTCTGGAGCCAGTGCGCCTTTCAACAGTCCATCTGGAATTCGAAGTGAAGAGGGCTATTTCCGGTGAGCGCCTGTTGCTGACCCATCTGCCGCCGGAGAAGGCTGTCTATGAGCCGGGCACGGCCCGGCTCGAGGGCAGACCCCTGCCCGACCCCAGGCTAGACGGTGCAGGCCGCCTGTTCTTCGAACTGCC
>NZ_CALMCQ010000285.1 GCF_937863175.1 uncultured Meiothermus sp.
GCTTTCTTGGCAGCGGGCTTCTTTGCAGGTGTGGGTTTTGGTTGTTCAGTCATGTATATTCCTCCTTAAATCAGAGTGGAGCCATCCCAGCAGAGACTCTCGAATCATGCGCCATCCAGCGGATGATTCGCCCATTGCACATAACCCGGTTTTAGGCATTGTGCGAAATGTGGACGAGTGTTGCTGTTAGATTGTTTCTCCACTGAAGATTACTATACTACATGTTGTGTAATTTTTGTATGTCAAGTACAACCCCTTGGTGAATTTTCAATTCGTCCGATGCATATCGAAAAATCGGATTTTTGCCTTTCCCACCGCAATTTCTCGATGTCGCAATTTTCCTCGAGCAAATCTTAATCAATTGCGCCAGCATCGGATGAATTGGTTGTCGGTACTTTTGCGCACTCGAGTTTCTCCAGCTGCAGTATGCCATTCGTGCCGTGTTTATTGAGATAAATCAAGTCTCGAAATTTTCATCCCCACCTCTACCACTGCCCGCCGCGTGCAAGGAAGCTGGAAAAGCAAAACCACCTGAGTGCCCCGCGACCATAGCAAAAAAACCTCGAGAATGAATGCCTGTACTCTTGACCTGGCGTAAGGTTAAAAAATTCAGCACTGAAATTTCTTGTATTCATCGTGCAATTTCGCATACCGCTGGACGGGTGCAGGGATGGGTGATGCAGTGTGGAGTTGAACCAGAGGTTTCGAGTTTATCTACTGCTGTGGAGCAACCCTGGGCAATTTTAAGGCTCTTGATGTGCCGGGTTGCGCCCTGGAAAAATCCATCACCGGCTTTCGCAATCGTTACAAACGGTGCGCAATTCCCGGGTGATTGCTGGTCGGATCGTCCCGCGCGACATCTGCGAGAACCGCCTGGCTCGAGCCAGGGAACGCCGCCATGATGGTGCGGGGAATTCGTAAAATCGCCCTGCGATAGAATACTCAGCATGTTGGATTCCAAAACACTGGCTCTGGCCCAGGATGTGCGTGCACTGCTTGCCAGGGGGTTGGAGGCATTGGCCCGATCAGGGGTCGAAACCGAACCGCTCAAGCAAGCTTTGCTGGATCTGGACGGCCCCTTCTTGCTGGTGATTGCAGGTGAGTTTAACAGCGGTAAATCGTCTCTGCTCAATGCATTGTTGGGGGGCGACTTCTTGAAGGAGGGTGTGACGCCCACCACCGACCGAATTAACCTGATTGGCTATGGCCCCGAACCCCGGCTCGAGCCGCACTCTCCCGAACTGGTGGTGATTCAGTTGCCCCATGCGCTCCTCAAGGATGTACGGCTGGTGGACACCCCCGGCACCAACGCCATCCTGCAACACCACCAGGTTCTGACGGAGAAATTTCTGCCCCGCGCAGACCTGATCTTGTTCGTCACCAGTGCCGACCGGCCCTTCACCCAGTCCGAGGCCGACTTCCTCGACTTCATTCGGGCCTGGGGTAAGAAAGTGCTGCTCATCATCAACAAGATGGATCTGTTAACCGAGGCCGAGTTACAGCAGGTACTCGAGTTCGTGCAAAAAGGAGCCGACCAGACCCTGGGGCACGTCCCCCCCATCTTCTCGGTATCGGCCCGCCGCGCACGGCAAGGCGATCTGGCCCTGAGTCGTATCCCCCAGCTCGAGGCCCACATCCGGCAGGTGCTCACTCACCAGGCCGCCATCCTCAAGCTGGGTTCACCCCTGGGGGTGCTGGCGCGATTAACCGCAGAAGCCAGACCCACCCTGGAAGCCAGGCTCAAAGAAGCCGAGAAACAACTCGCCACCTGCCGCGAGCTCGATAGTCTGCTCAAGCGGCATGAAGAACGCACCCGCCGCGACTTTACCGGGCAGGTCGCACTGGCGCTGCAAGCCATTGACGAGGTGCGCAGCCGAGGTGAGCGCTGGCTGGATGAAAAAGTGCGTTTCTCCAAATTTCTCGAGTTGATGCGGTCGAGCAAACTCAAGCAAAGCTTTATTGACGATGTGGTCAAGGGGGCCAACCAGGAGATCGAGCGCAGGGTGCTCGAGGCCATGAACTGGCTGGCCAAGCGTGACCGCGAACTGCTGGAAGATGCCCTGTCGCTGTTGCGTGAAGCCCCCGGTCTGCGCCAGGCCGAACAGGTCGGCCCGGAAGAACGGGCCATTGCGGGCAACCTGGAAGAAGCTTTGCGCTCGTTCGATGTGGAGGCCGAAGCCACTCAGTTGCGCGACTTCATCCAGGAAAGCCTGCGCGGCACCGCCCTGGCTGAAGTGGGGGTGATGGGTCTGGGCCTGACCATCCTGCTGGTGGCACAAAAAATTGCCTTCGACATCCTGGGCATTTTTGCCACGGTGTTTGGGGCCATCCTGGCCACCTCCATCCTGCCCCGCCGCAAAGAGACCGCCAAAGCCCGCCTGCGCGAACGGCTGGCCGAGTTGCGCAGTACCCTCGAGCGGGCCTTGAATGAAACCCTGGATAGCGAAATGCACCGCACCCGCGAACGCTTCAACAACCTGTACCGCACCCCCTGCACCCGGTTGGAGAACAGCCGCGATACCACCCTGGCCCAGCTTCAGCAAACCGACCAACTACAAGGCGAAGCCCTCGAGCTGCGCCGTCGGCTGGGTTAGGTGACGGAATCTTTTTTTCTGAGAACCGCCTTATACCCGATTCGGTTAGAACCCGACCGAAGGGAGAGGCTTTATTCGCCGACCGTCCGGGAGGGGGGTGCTCCAGGATTCAAAAAGAGAGCCTCCGGGTCTCCTGGTTGGAGGATGATCTTTTTGAATCCGGTATTATATCCCAGCTTCGTGGGCCTTTACGGTGAGCACCGGGATCGCTGAAGCCCGCACTACCCCTTCGGCCACCGAGCCCAGGCCCTGTCCTCCCTGCCCACTCACCCCCACCACGATCAGATCCGCACTCCAGGCTCTGGCCGACTCTACGACCTGCTGGGTGGGACTCCCCGGCACAACCTCATGGCCGGGCAGGCCGGTTTCGCCGCTCCAGGTATCCGAGACCAGCATCTCGAGCTCAAGCAGCGCCTCGGTCGCTGTAAACGGTGAGTCCTCCGTCACCACGTGCAGCACCTTTAACTCAGCCTGGGGAAAGTGCGAACGGGCCACCTCGAGCGCACGCTGCGCACAGGGTGAAAAATCGGTGGCTACCAGCACCTTCTTGAACATTGCCCACCTCCACTTCAACGCACTGCAGCCTTAGCCTAGCTATCAGGAATGGGCTTTGTGTCCCACTACCGCGCTCTTCACAGACCCCCTGTCTCGGTGTGGACGTGTGGCGACGGTGAACCCACTCACAAGATCGCCGACCGGCCAGACCAGTGTGGAGAGCGCTCAGGGACACCCGCAACACCGGGCATACAGCCTGGGAATCTATCTGACCGCTCAGCCAACCCAGCAACAAACCCCTGCATACCCCAACCATGGAGCCTCGAACACAGCAACTTCCTCTAATAAAGAAGCTCCAGCAGCCTTTCCTTATCGGAAGAGGCCGCTGGAGTCGGAAGCAGGAAACCCGTTACCGACTTTCCCGCTTTCAACTGAAGTTTATATCCAGACCGGCTTGTGCACAAGGGACTTTTATCCCTGATCTGGGGAGGAGCGGCGTGGCAGTGTCAACCACTGGACGGTGGGTAGTAGAAGGTTGTTTCCGAATCAACCCCCTCCTGCACGACCCCCAGACCAGACGATCTGGCCAGTACGCTCAACACCCTCTGGCGTATACCCACCCTTCACCCCCATTTGGGGGTATTCGGACGTAACGCCTAAAGGCGGGTAGGCCGTGCATCCATCACAGGAGGTACGTAACGCTTCGCATAACTTGAAATTACATTGCGGGCGGAAATACCTCTCTGCAGTCATTCGTGCCTCCGCCCGCAAACCTGGAGGAAAACATGGCAAAACTAGTCGCGGTAGATGACTCCCTGGCAGACCTGAAGCTAATCGAACACGCGCTTTCGCAGTACCACCAGGTCGTGCTGTACCAGGGCAGTGAAAACGTAGAGCAGCGCATCGAAGCAGAAAAGCCGGATGCAGTGTTGCTGGATGTGGTGATGCCGGGCCGCAACGGCTACGAAGTGCTGCGTTCGCTACGACGGAGTGAGCCTACCAAAAACATTCCGGTGCTGGTTATTAGCTCTAAGAGCGAACCCACCGACATCGAGTGGGGCAGACGCCAGGGCGCCAGCGGCTACCTGACCAAGCCCTACACCCCCGAAGCTCTGCGCAAAGCAGTACAGGAGCTGCTATAAGCGGAAAGCAAGACCCCGCCCGTGGGGTAACACCGAACCACGGCACAAGGGCTTACTCATGATCAACACCACTGTCAGCAGAGTCTGGGTGCTGCGCTTGGGCAGCACGTTTCTTGGGGTGGAACCTCGAGATTTCAAAGAAGTGTTGGAAGTAACCCAACCCACCCCCGTCCCGCTGGCCCCCCCACCCTTGCTGGGACTCATAAGCAACCAGGGCCAAATCGTGCCAGTCTTCGACCTGAGCGGGGTTTTGCAGATCGCTCCGGCGGGTTCAGGCATCGCGGCCTTGCTCGAGTTCGAGGGGCAACCGCTGGCCTTCATGATTGACGAAGTGGTCGGGCTGCGCACCCACCTGAGCGGGGCCTGGACCGCCCCCAGCCAGGATCCTCTGTTCAGCGCCATCCTGGAGGAAGACGGCAGAACCGTGCAAATCCTCGAGGTTCGCAACCTCTTTGCATACCTCTCGGTACAGATGTCTACACTGGCACAGGCATCCGCTACCCCCGGCAGACCGGTGCCACAAGCCTAAGGAGTTCACGTGGAACAAACACATCTTGCCATGAGCCATGATCCCCTGCTGGTGGGGGCTTCCTTTTTGGTGGCCATCTTCGCTGCCTATGCCGCACTGGCCATTATCAACCGCCTGAGGCAAGGAGTAGCCGGCCAGGGCTGGCTCTGGCTGGGCGCAGCAACCTTTGGACTGGGGGTGTGGGCTATGCACTTTGTGGCTATGACCGCGCTCGAGATAGACAGGCTAGTGGCTTACAACCCCTGGGTCACCCTGGTCTCGGTGTTCTTCGCGATTTTTGGCGCTGCGGCTGCCTTCCAGTTGGTCAGCAAACCCAAGGTCAGCATTGCCCAGGTGCTGGGCTCCGGTTTTTTTCTGGGGGCTGGCATCGGTGTGATGCACTATGTCGGCATGTTTGCCATGCAGGTGGATGCCCGCATGGAGTTTGATCTGCCGATGGTGGGGGTTTCGGTGTTAGTCGCGGTGGCGCTCGGCACTTTCGGCATCTGGACCCTGATCAGCCCTGCCTTCCAACACCTGCCTTTCCGCCACCTGATCTCCGCAAGTCTGGCCGGTCTGGCAATCCCCTTCATGCACTACACGGCCATGCTAGCAGTCCGGTTCAGCCCAACCGAGCAGCAGGTTCACAGTATGGTGGCGGCTGGCAACCTGCTCTCACTCAATATCTTCTTGCTGCTAGCGGTTGCGCTGGTGGGGCTACCAATGCTGCTGACCTCACTGCTGGAAGGCCCGTCAGATAAGGAGGCCGAAGCATGATCCGCAAAGCCCCCCCCCGACGCTCCAACTTACGCCCACCAGGTGCTGCTACCCGTCTGGTATCGGCCGGTGGTTTTCTGGGGTCTCTCAAAATCTGGCAGAAACTCCTGCTGATTGTGCTGGCCTTCTCGGTGGCTGGCATCTGGCCTGTAGCCACCCTGTACCTCAATCAACAGCGCCAGGAAGCGCAGGCTCGTGACAGAATCCTGGGGTATCAGTACGTGCTGGTGCTGTTCGAGGCCATCCAGCAGGTCAGCGAACACCGCCGCCACACCCTGGATGGCCGCTGGCTGGCCGCCCAGGCCGACCTCGAGAAGGAATCCACCGACGTAGATGCGGTACTGACAGAGCTCACCCAGCTAAATACCAGCCTGGGAGATCGCTACCATCTAGCCCCCGTCCTGCAAGAGATCACCCAGTCCTGGCAGCGTCTCAAGGGCCAGAACCGGGTTCTTGGCAATATGGCGGTCTTCGAGCATCATCACGCTCTGATCAATCAGTTGCGACAGACTGCCGAGCAGGTAGCACTCTCCTCTGGTCTGCTTCTGGGGGCCGAGGCCGAGGTTTTCCTGATTTCCGAGACCGCCGTCCGGCACCTGCCTGCTCTGCGCGAAAATCTGGCTCGGCTTCGTTTTCAGGGTGTGGAAGTGTTTGCGCGGGGTACGGCGCTCACCTTCGAGCGGGAATTGATCCGGAGCCAGATCAGCCAGGTCAGGCGTCAGCATGAGGCGATCCTCTGGAGCATTACACAGACCCGGATCGCAGAAACCCGGGGTCTGGAAGCCCTGGCCCTCGAGTTCGAGCGGCTGGCAGCCCAGATCGAAGAGATAGATGCCCTGCTGACCAGTGCGCTTCAGTCTCCTGGCCGGCTTACCTATCGCCCCGCCGACTTCGCTAACGCCATAACACCGATCAATGTGGGTATTACCCAGCTTCAAGCAGAGACCCTCTCGGTAATAAGTCGGCAGGCTATCATCACCTGGCAAGAAGTCCAGCGCGAGCAGGCCCTCACCTTTGTGGTGATTGCCCTGGCCCTGGTGCTGGCCCTGGGCATGGTGGGCACGGTAACACAATCCATTACCGGCCCGGTGGGCCAGTTGTTTGCCGCCTCCAACCGCTTGCGCAAAGGCGACCTGGGGGTACAGGTGGAGGTGCTATCCTCCGACGAGCTGGGCTCGCTGGCCCGCACCTTCAACGAAACCACCCTGCGGCTCAAGGCCCGGGCCGAGACCGATGCGGAGCAGCTTCGTCAGACCCAGCTCCTGCAAGAAAACATCGGGGCTTTCCTTAACGTGGCCATGGATATCGCCCAGGGCGACCTGACCCGGCGCGGGCGCGTGACCGAGGACGTGCTGGGCAACGTGGTAGACGCAGTGAACCTGACGGTCGAAGAGATTGCTTACCTGCTCAAGCAGGTACAAACTGCCGCTGAAATGGTGAACCAGGGTGCTTTGCAGATGGCCCAAAGCTCGGGAAGCGTGCAGGAAAAAGCCGAGTCGCAGGCCGAACTTTCGGCCAGGGCCCGCATCGAAGCCCTGGATGCCACCGATACCATCCGCACCATGGCCAGCCAGGTAGTGCAGGGCTCCGAGCTGGTCATGCAGGCCCGCGAAGCCGCCGAACAAGGCCAGAGCGCGGTGCAAAACACCCTGACCGGCATGCAGAATATCCGCCGCGAGGTGCAAAGCATCTCCAAAAGCATCAAAGGCCTCTCCGACCGCTCGCTCGAGATCTCGGAGGTGGTGGATGCCATCGGAACCATCGCCAAGCAAACCAACCTGCTGGCTCTGAACGCTGCGATTGAAGCAGCGGGGGCTGGCGATGCCGGTGCGCGTTTCGCGGTGGTGGCCGACCAGGTGCGCAAGCTGGCCGAAGACTCGGCCCGTGCGGCCCAGCGGGTAGGCTTGTTGGTCAAGGGTATCCAGACCGAAATTCAAGGGGTGGTGATCTCGGTAGAAGGCGGTACCAAAGAGGTGGAGCAGGGCTACCGCATCGCGACCGAGGCTGGCAACAAGCTGGAACAGATCGCCATCCTGGCCCAGCAGTCTGCGGATGCAGCCCACTATGTAGCCCAGGCTGCCCAGGAGCAGGTAGGCCGGGTGGAGGAAGTGACCAGCGCGGTACAGGACATCTACAACACCGCCCTGCAAACCGACCAGGAAAGCCGCATCGGCCGCCAGACCGCCGAGGAACTGCGAACCCTGGCTCAGCAGCTTAGCCAGAGCCTCACCCGTTTCCGGCTGCCGGCATAAAGGAGAGCGCCGTGGTGAAGCAGACTTCCCTACCGATATCCCCGCCCGGCAACCATCCGCCGCGCCCCAACCTTCTGCGGGCCTTCCTCGAGGATACCCCCTTTGCCGCCCGGTTTGCCGTGAACGGCCTGGGAATCCTGCTGATTATTGTGCTGCTGGCCGGTGCGAGTCTGTGGGGCCTGGGACAACTGCGCCAGCAGATTGACCACCTGCACTTTCTCACCCTGGCCTCGCAGGTTTCGCTGGGTACCGCCGAGAGCCGTTACGCCGAGTTGCAGCGTAATGTGGAGAGCATCGCCAACCCCAGCACCTCGGCTGGTCACCGCGCCGCCCTGATTACTCTCAGCCAGCAGACCCTGCAGGAGACTGCCTTCATTCTGGAACGCTACCAGGCCGAGTGGATCAGCAGCGCCAGTCCGGCCTTTACTGCCGCACTAGCGCGGCTCGGGCAGGCCGATTTGCAGCAACTCGAGGCCGAGGTCTTGCAGCAGCTACAGACCTCCCACCAGGCGGTACTCCCCTTTTTTGAGCGCCTCAGCCAGCAGGCCCTGGGCGGCAGGATTGACCCCCGCACCCTCGAGGCAGTTCAGCTCGGCTACGATCGGGTACGGGCCGACCTGCGCAACCTGATTGAGATCAACAACCAGTTTGCCACCCTCTCCCATACCGAGGCCACCGCCGCTTACCAGCGGTCTCGTGACCTCTTCATTGCGGTTCTACTGGGGGGTCTGGCCCTGGCCGCCTTGTTCAACGGTCTGCTGCTGCGCTCGCTCCAGCAGCGCTCTCGCAGCCTGCTTCGTGGAGCAGAGGCTTTGCAACAGGGCCGCTACGACCACCTTACTGGGCTGGGGGGTCGCGACGAACTGGGGGTAGTGGCCCGCACCCTGGACAGCGCAGTGGTGCAGCTACGAGGTTTCCTGACCAGACAGGAAGAAGAGCGGCAACGTGGGCTGGAACTACAGCA
Source organism: uncultured Meiothermus sp. (assembly GCF_937863175.1). Taxonomy (GTDB): domain Bacteria; phylum Deinococcota; class Deinococci; order Deinococcales; family Thermaceae; genus Meiothermus. The sequence continues at coordinate 8,733 of NZ_CALMCQ010000285.1, forward strand.
AAACGTGCGCCGTTTCCTCGATATCGCCACCCAGATTGCCAGCGGCGACCTCACCAAGCGCGGTGGGGTCAGCAACGATGCGCTGGGCAGCGTGGTAGACGCCGTAAACCTCACCGTAGAAGAGATTTCCTTCCTGCTCAAAGATGTCCGGCAGGCCGCCGAGTCGGTGAGTCAGAACGCAGCCCAGATGGATCAACTCACCGCCTCCATCGCATCGGGCGCGCTGCTGCAAGCCCAGGAAGTAAGCCAGGTACAAAACCAGTCCCAGCAGGTGGCCCACGGGATCCGCCAGATGGCCCAGAGCGCTAATGTCACCGCCCAGGCTGCCCGACAGACCCTCGAGTCGGCTCAGTTGGGTCGTCAGGCCGTGACCCAGACCCTTTCGGGCATGAGCGATATCCGGATGGAAATGCAGGCCGTAGCTGAGAACATTGCCGCGCTGGCCCAGCGTTCCGCCGAAATCGAGGACATTACCAAAGTACTCGAGGACTTCGCCTCGCAAACCAACCTGTTGGCCCTCAACGCCACTTTCGAGGCTGCGGGTGCTGGAGCCGCTGGTCGCCGCTTCGCCGTCGTTGCCAATGAGATCCGCAGGCTGGCCGAGGAGTCGGCCCGCGAGACCAGCCGGGTGAGCAGCCTGGTACAGCAGGTACAGAGCGACATCGCCCGCGTGGTAGGGCTGGTGCAGGACGGGGTTCGCGAGGTGGAAACCGGCTATGGCGTAGCTACCAGCGCGGGGAGCCGCCTCGAGGAAATCGCCAGCCTGGCCGCGCAGTCCGCCGGCCTGGCCCAGGAAATCTCGGGACTGGCCCAGAGCCAGGTGTCGGCGGTGGAGCGGGTGGATCAGGCGGTGCAGAAAATCGCCCACACCGCGCAACAAACCGGCCATGAGAGCCAGGAAGGGCGTCGGTCTGCCGGGGCTATGCGCGTCCTGGCCGAGCAGCTTTCGAGCAGTCTGGGCCGCTTCCGCTTGCCCGACTAAGGCTATACCGTGCGCAATGTACAGTGACCTCGAGGTCGAAATGATGACACAACGCAACCCCCGCCCAAGCACTGGAACGTTTGTTCCCACAAATATCCCTTAGCGGTCTGTCAGGAGCCTGCATGTCCGCCACGACCACACCTGATCTGCTGCAAAGTTTCCTCGACGAGGCCTGGGAAACCGTGGTGGTCTTTGAGCAGACCCCCGAGTTTCTAGCCATAGGGCGTCACGAACCCCTGGTAGTAATGGCCCACCGCCTCAAGGGTTCGGCTGGGTTGTACGGTTTTCCGCAGACTTCCAACCTGGGAGCCCTGGCCGAGCGTATTCTGGAGGGGGCACCCCATTACACCGAGGTTCAACAGGCCAGAGTCATCGAGCTCATGGGCCAGGTAACCGCGGTTCTGATAACCGCCCTGGAGAACATCGCCATCCACGGCAACGAGGGTCGGGTAGGCCTCGAGCTCGGCCGCCTCGGAGCCGCCACCCTCATCCAGGAACTCACCGCCGACAACCCCCAGGCCTTCGTCCGCAAGTTGCCCGAGTCCAGCCACCAGGAATCTGCTCCCACCCCACCCCACCCCCAGATGGGCCTGGTCGAGGAATTGCAGGGGTTCTACCGGCAAAATGCCGAGTTCTGGGAGTTCTTCGCCCCCGAAACCCTGGAAAACCTCGATCAGGTGGGCAATGCGCTGGTGAGCTTACAGTCCGGTGACGAGAGTGGCGAACACCTGCAGGCCCTGTTCAGGGCCATGCACACGGTCAAAGGCGCCGCCTATTCGGTGGGCTGCAGACCCATCGGCGCCTTTGCCCACCAGCTCGAAGACCTGATGGTGGAGGTACGCGAGGGACACAAAACCTGGAGCCACGAAACGGCCCAGGTGATGCTGGAAGGCTCGCAGGTGCTGGGAACCATGGTCGTAGTGGCCGAAGGCAAGGATTCCCCAGCGGCTCAAAGGCTGCCCGGGCAGGTCTTTGATCTACAGGGCCGGCTGGCGCTTTTGCTTGGGCGAGCAGCCCCCATCCGCCCTGATACGCAGCCCACCCCAGCAGCACCCAGTCCCTCCCCTACCCCCCTAGCCCCATCCCGACGCCCCCGCCCTAGCAGCACCGCTTCGGTGCGGGTCAGCCTCGAGCGTCTCGATGCCCTGCTCAATATTGCCGGTGAAACCCTGGTGACCCGCTCGCGCCTCGAGCTGCTAATGCACCGCTTCGAGGAGATGGACAACCTCCTGGAAAGCGCACGCCAGCGGCTCCTGCGCACCACCGCCGATTTCGAAACCCGCTACCTCAACCCGCGCCTTTCGCTCTCGCGGGAAGCCCAGAACCCCACTCAAACCCCTCAGGCCCAAAGCACCCTGGGCAAGTCCGTGCAGGAGCTTTTCTCCGAGCTCGAGTTCGACCGCTACGACGACCTCAACATCCTGGCCCGCTCCATTCAGGAGATGACCAGCGACCTGGTCGAGGTACGCAGAACCTTTAGCACACAGCTCAAAGAGTTCCGCCAGGAAACCGAGTTGTTTGGCAAACTTTCCCAGGATTTACGGGGCGAAGTGGGTCGCGCCCGCCTGGTTCCGATTGGCCGTTTCTATCAGCGCCTCACCCGCCAGATACAGCAACTTGCGGCGGGGAAACCTGTTCAGATACAGTTCCAGGGTGAGCAGGTCGAGATTGACTCGGTGTTGCTCGACGGCTTATCGGAGACCCTGGTACACCTGGTCAACAATGCCGTCATCCACGGCCTGGAAAGCCCTGAAGAGCGTCTGATTAGCGGCAAGGCGGCCCAGGGCACCCTGACCATCCGCAGCCTGCAACAACGCAGTGCCCTGGTGTTGGAAATCAGCGACGATGGGCGGGGCATCAACCTGGAAGCGGTTAAGCAAAAGGCCGTCGAGAAGGGACTGCGCACCCAGGCCCAGGTGGATGCCATGCGCCCAGAAGAAGCTGTCCAGCTCATCTTCCTCTCCGGCCTCTCCACCGCCTCGGCGGTTTCGGATATGGCCGGACGTGGGGTGGGCCTGGATGCAGTCGCTGCCACCATCCGCCGTCTGCGCGGCGACCTGACCCTGGAAACCCGCAGTGGGCTGGGAACCACTTTCCGACTGCGCATCCCGCAGAACCTGGTGGTCTCCGACATCCTGTTGCTCCAGTCTGGCGGTCAGGTGATCGCCCTTCCCCGCGAAAGCCTCCTGACCCTGCTCACCGCGCCTGCTGACCGTCAGGAAGTGGCCTACGAAGGCAGTACGATCCCCATTCAGCGACTCAGCGCGCTTTTGGGCCTGCCCCAGATGGCGCAGGACGAATACGCCCTGGCCGTGGTGGAAGGACGCGGCGGGGAGTGGGTCGCGTTGGCGGCTGAGCGCTTTATTGGGTTACAGCAAGCGCTGGTCAAACCCCTGACTACCCCTCTTTCGGAGTTGCCCCACCTGATTGGAGCGACCGTCTCGGCTACTGGGGAGGTCATCCTGGTGATGAGTCCCAGCGGCCTGCTCTCGTTAGATACCTCCATACCCATCCAGACCCGCATCGAAACCACCCGCATCCAGCGGTTTCCGGTTTTGCTGGTAGACGATTCGCTCTCGGTACGCAAAGTGGTGGCGCAGATGCTGCGCAAGGCCGGACACCAGGTTGTCACCGCTGCCGATGGGCAAGAGGCCCTCGAGCTCCTCGAGCAACAACCCTTCCAGGCCGTGGTCACCGACCTCGAGATGCCCCGCATGTCGGGCTTCGAATTGCTGGAAGAAGTGCGTCGCCGCCCCAACCTCTCCCACTTGCCGGTGGCTGTGCTGACTACCCGTGCCTCGGCCAAACACCGCGACCTGGCCGTCGAGCTTGGTGCAAATGCCTACCTGACCAAGCCAGCCGACGAGGTAGAATTGGACGAGTTTCTGCAAGGAGTATAGCTTGCGGCAGTCGTTGCACCGAGTCCAGCCCTCCGGGCATAAATGTTTGTCAGGAACGCAATTTGCAGGCATTACCAGGGGTGCTGGCATGGCAAAGGAGATTATTCAATGACCGCACTGATCCTGACCGGTCAACCGGGGCGCGGTACCG
>NZ_CALMCQ010000286.1 GCF_937863175.1 uncultured Meiothermus sp.
TCTTTTACCGTCTCAACCTTGAATTCTTTTTTGCCCCGGCGGGTCTCGAGCATCACCTTCGAGCCCACCTTCTGGCCCAGCAGGGCCTTGCCCAGCGGGCTCTCGTCGGAGATTTTCATGGGGCGCTCGAGGACGCTGGCCTCGGCAGGGGCCACCACCTGCACCTCCATCTGGTCGCCTTCCTTCGACTTTAAGCGGACAATAGCCCCCAGGCTGACCACATTCACCTTGTTGCCCTCCTCTTCCATCACTTCGGCACGGGAGAGGATGTCGGTAAGGGAGTCTATGCGGGCTTCGATGCGGGCTTTTTCACGCTTGGCGTCTTCGAGTCCGGAATCATCGTAGTCGTCGGAAGACTCCATGAGTTCCTGCAAAATTCGCGTAGCATCCTGCAGCCGGGTGCGTTCTTGCTCGAGTTCGGCCACCAGACGTTCATATCCCGATTTTGTGAGTTTGACTTCGCGTGCCATCCGGCCTCCTGAAACCTGTACCCTTGCGGCGCATTCGCATCCCGCGCCCAATCCTCATGATGCTGCGCTATCGTTCTGAGATTTATATGAGACGGGCTCTGAAGCCACGCCCTACCGGCTGTGCATGGATAATGGTCGTGATCATAGCGGTTATGGTGCGACGCCCAGTCTACTCCCCCGGGTCGGGGTCGTTACTCCCCTATCCCGAGACCCTCCACCCGGGCCTGGCGTTAAGCGGCCCGGCGCACCCTCTGCCGGGCCGGGTTGTGAACCCTGCCTGCTGCTCAGGGGAGTATACCCCTTAAGAGAATTTCCCTCAAACGTCCGGGCCGGGCCGCCCCCGAACAGCTATCGGTATCGAGGCACAGGGCCACATAGCGAAAGAGGCGCTCGTTTTCACCCACCCCAAAACGGAAGAACTGGGCTGCGGTGCGGGAAACGTGGCGCAGACAAGCCTCGCAGATGATGGGGGTGGTGCTGGAGGAGCCCTCGAGGGGTTCCAAAACAAGATGGAGCGGGCTTTCTTGAATGTGTACCCGCCCCTCGCGATCCCGGTAATAAAGAACCTCCCCCGGAGGCAAAAGCTCCGGGGAAGTTCCAGGGAACAGCTCCAGGATCAGCTCCCGCTCTTCAAAGACCTTTTCCCC
>NZ_CALMCQ010000287.1 GCF_937863175.1 uncultured Meiothermus sp.
GGGGCAAGCCGGGTTCAATCCAGGCTTCCATCGGCATCTGGAACCAGGAGCTGATCCGGTATGGCAGCGAGATCCTGAGCCTGCGCCGCCGGATGCTGGCCAGGCTCGGCCCGCTGGCCCGCGAGGCCTACCGCGAACTTGCACCGGGCGAGTTGAGCCTGGAGTTGTCCGAGACGGTAGACCCGGAGCGCTTTCTGGGGGCGCTGGAGGACAACCTGCAAGACGACCTGGGGCGCGGCGTGACCAGCGTGGGCCCCCACCGCGACGACCTGGTTGTTTTGCTCTCGGGCCGCGAGGCAGTCAGGTTTGGCAGCCGGGGCGAGTGCCGCAGCATCGCGCTGGCCCTGCGCCTGGCCGAACACCGCCTGCTCTGGCAACACCACGACGAAGCGCCCCTGCTGCTGGTGGACGAGTGGAACACCGAGCTGGATGCCCGCCGGCGGGGGGCTTTGCTGGCCTACGCCCAGAGCCTGCCCCAGGCCATTCTGGCCGGGCTCGAGACTCCTGGCAGCGGTACGGTGGTGGAAATTGAGGCGGGGGTCTGGAGCTAGACTATGAACCCTGACGCCATTCAGGAAGCCAGGCGTGGCGTGGCCTGGGCGCTACTGCTCTCTCTGGCTATTCTGGCGGGAATTGTGGCCCTGCTCGCTGGATTCACCCTGGTGCGTCTGGCGCCTTACGCTCCGCTGCTTATGAGCGCCAGCGACCCGGTGACCCTGCCCTCTGGACAGCAGGTTCATCCGGGCCTGTTTCGCACCGCCATCCCTGCGCTGGCTATCTCCCTGGGCCTGCTGGTCGCCTCGGTCGGGTCGTTGCGGCGGCTGGGAGCAGACTCGAGCCGAACCCCCGCCCCGCCTGCAGCGAAACCCGTCTCCCGCTCGACACGATCCGGCCAGCCCAGGAAGCGCAGGCGCTGAAAGTTCACGTTACCAGCAAGTACCCTCCGCCCAGCAAGGCTAGCCTGAGGGCCATCCACTCGAAGAAGCCCTGATGGATAAAACCCAGCAGCCAGCGGCCTGCAACGGCCCCCAGCACCACTGCCGGAGCCAGCCACAGGTTGAACAGAAGCGACTCCCCGGTAACCAGGCCCAGTCCAGCCGCAAAGGGAAGTTTGAACAGGTTGACCACCAGAAAGAACCACGCGATGCTCCCGACCACCTCGAGCTTGCCCATCCGCATGGCCAGCATATAGATCAGCACAAAAGGCCCGGCAGCATTGGCGACCATGGTGGTGAATCCTGCGGCTATGCCCATGCTGGGCGCAAAGGCAGGATGCTCCGAGAGGGCCAGATTATCCAGCCCCCTGGCTTTGCGGTAGAGCTGGTTAAAGAATTGTGCCCACGATGATGGCTCCAACCAGGCGCTGCACCTGCGGGTCGTTGCTGAAGTAGAGCACCACCACTCCCAACCCGACCCCTGCCGCTGTCCAGGGAAAAATCCGCAGGAGTTCTTGCCAGCGCACACTCTTGCGCAACATCCTGACGGCAATAAAGTCGGCGAAGATCAGGACTGGCAGCAGGGCGCCGGTGGCCTCGCGGGCTGGAAGGATGCTGGCAAACAGCACCACCGCCAGGGTAACTGCGCTCACCAGGCCAGCCTTGGAAGCCCCCACCAGCCAGGCGGCCAGCAAGGCCACCGTCCAGGCCTGGGGGGTTAGGTCCATTGCGGCTACCATACCCCGATCCGTTCCAGGGTGGGCAAGGCAGTAGCCAAAGCAGCCATTTTTCCCTAGCCTGTAAGGCATGCCCAAGACCAAACAGTCCGCCGAGGTCGTCGCCAAAATCCTGCGCCAAAAAGGGCTGAGTGCAGGTATTCGGCGGGGTCAGGCCCTGGCGCTGTGGCCCAGCATTGCCGGGCCAGCCCTGAGCGAACTGACCGAGGCCGAGCGCCTCGAGGACGGGGTGCTGTTCGTGCGGGCCTGCGACCCGGTGGTCGCGCACCAGCTTACCTACCTGCGCGAGGAGTTCGTCCAGCGCTACCAGGACAAGCTGCCCGGCCAGGTGCAGGAACTGCGTTTTCAGGCCAGCGCCGAGCCGGGCCGTGGGGTGGGGGCCGAGAAAAAATCCAAACCCAGCAGATCCGCCCACCTGCCCAAACTCACCCCGGAAGAAGAAGCAGGGCTTCGCCGGCTAGCGGAGCGCCTGCCGGAAGACCTCCAGACTGCAATTTTACGGGCCGGAAAGGCCGTGTTGCAGAAGCAGAAGGAGCAGCCCTACCCCCCCTGCCCCATCTGCGGGGCTCCCAGCCACCAACACCCCTGCAAGCCGTGCCAGAGGCTGCTATCCGACCCCGCAGTACAGCGCGAGGCCGGGCGACTGACCCGCTATCCGCTCAAGACCCGCCTCGAGGCCCACGCCCTGAGCGCGGCCCGCTACCTGGCCCAGACCCGCCTCGAGGCCCAGTTGCGCGACCTGCTGCCCCAGGCCATCCAGCAGCCCGAACTGATCGCCATCCTGCAAGACACCGCACGGCGCTATTTGCAGCTTCGCACCGGCGAAAAGGAGGTTCGGGCCTACCGCCACCTGCTGCCCGATACGCTGGGCTCGCTGCTCAAAGAGGTATGATGGAAGCGTCAAAAGCACGTCCCAGTCTGCACACCAGGGGCATCCGGGTCAGACCGGGAGGGGTTGGATCTATTAGACTTCTTGCAGGGGTCGCGGATACCTGATCGCCCGTACCCACGTCTAGCACGACCACTCTTTTGGCTATTTCGCTTGTGGACGAGGGTACCGCAGCCCATCAGAGGTACAGCACTCAGATCTGGAGGAGACCATGGCAACGGAAACCAAACCCAAAAGTATCGGTGGCGACAGCCGGATCAGGGCCGGGCGGATCTGGTTCAACGGGAAGATGGTGTCCCAGGAAGAAGCCAGGGTCTCGGTACTGTCCCACGCCCTGCACTACGGCACCAGCATTTTCGAGGGCATCCGGGCCTACCAGACCCCCAGCGGGCCTGCTGTCTTCCGGCTGCAAGAACACACCGAGCGCTTCTTCCACAGCGCCAAAGTGATGATGTTTGAGATGCCCTTTACCCCGGAGCAGGTGGATCAGGCCATCCAGCAGGTGATCCGCGAAAACGGCTACCAGAGCTGTTACATCCGCCCGCTGGCCTGGATGGGGGCCCATAGCCTGGGGGTCAACCCGCTGCCCAACAACCCCGCCGAGGTGATGGTAGCGGCCTGGGACTGGGGCACCTACCTGGGCGATGAGGCCGTGCGCAAGGGGGCCAGACTGATTACCTCGTCCTGGGCCCGTTTTCCCGCCAACGTTATGCCCGGCAAGGCCAAGGTGGGGGGCAACTATGTCAACAGCGCCCTGGCCCGAGTGGAAGCCCAGCAGGCCGGGGCCGATGAAGCCCTGCTGCTGGACAAGGAAGGTTACGTGGCCGAGGGTTCGGGGGAGAACATCTTCTTCTTCAAGGGGAAGACCCTGTACGCTATCGAGCACTCGGTCAACCTGATGGGCATCACCCGCGACTCGGTGATCACCATTGCCCGGGATATGGGCTACGAGGTGCGCGAGGTGCGGGCTACCCGCGACCAGCTCTACATGGCCGACGAGATGTTCATGGTCGGCACCGCCGTCGAGGTTACCCCGATCTCGTACCTCGACCACCGGGCCATCGGCAGCGGCCAGGCCGGCGAGCAGACCATGAAACTCCGGGCCGCCTACATGGACGTGGTGCAGGGCAGAAACCCCCGGTACGAGTCCTGGCTGACCTATGTGCAGTCAGGCGAATAGCTGATAGCGAATAGCCTATAGCAAACGATAAATAGCGATCGGCTATCAACTATACGCTATCGGCTATAGACTTATCCATGCGCCTCAAGGTTGAGATCCACGATCTGGCCGCCAAAATCCATACCGTCAAGGCGGGGGCCTTTCCGGTGGCGCTCTACCACGAACACCGCCACGGGGTCTACCTCGAGCGGGCCTTTGTAGCTCATCCTGCCTACCGCTACTGGAAGGCCCATATCCTGCCCGAACAACACCTGCAAATTTGCCAGTACACCCCCCACGAGGGCGAGTACCCCTTCGAGTTTTATATTGACATCGTGCAGGTCGAGCGGGAGGGGCCCATTCTGAAGGTCAGGGATCTGTATCTCGATCTGGGCATTGCCCGCAACGGAACCCTCACCCTGCTGGATACCCACGAACTGTTCGGGGCGGTGGGCGCGGGCCTGATCCGCCTGGACGAGGTCTTCCTGGCCACCCAGACCCTGCACGACCTGATCAACCGGCTGGGTCAGCACCAAAACAACCTCGAGCGTACCCTGCAAGCCCAGGGCATCGTGCTGGAATGGGACTGGGGTCTATCGTCCACCCCGTGAGAACGCAACAGCGCCGGCAGGGGCGCCCCACCGGGTTTCCTGATGCATCACCGACCCCCTCCCATCAGCGGGGGAGGGCTTTGTTTCGCAATATCCGCCGGTTTCTGCCCATCTTCTCGAAAACTCCAGGGCCAAAAACAGCGCTTGGAGGGAAGTCTATTTTTTGCTCAACCACGCGATCAGGTTTTTGAGGTTATCGGCGGTGCGGGGCTGTTCCCTGAAAGGGTTGTACGGCTTGCCCTGGGCGATGGCCTGGAGCGGGCCGCCGCGTCCGCCCGGTGGCCCCTGGATGTTGCCCTGACCGGTCTGGGGAGTCTGCCCGCCCCCCTCCCGGCGCTGGCGGGCCTCCTCGCGGCGCTGCAAGAGGGTCTGATCCATCCACTTGAGCTGGGCCGGGGTGAGGATGTTGTTTTCGATGCTGGTCAGGATTCTTTCGGCCTCGGCGGGCTTGAGGTCGGTGCGGGTCTGCAAGTCCCGCAGGATGGGCAGCAGGCGGGTGGCCTGGGCCCTGGTGAAAGCCAGACCCCGCTGCCGCTCTACCTCGTCCATCAGGCCAATCGTGCCCACCAGGTCGAAGACCGGACGGTAGGCCTCGAGGCGTTGCCGCACCTCCGGGCTGAGGTTGGGCGGCCCTCCCTGGGCCAGGGCAAAACCCAAAGCCAGTGTTGCCAGCAGGCTCATCAGTCTCTTCATGCACGCTCCTCCAACGCCCGTAGTCTGCAACTGCTTTGTGTAGAACTGGTAAAGAAAGGTCAGGTCTATAATCTATTGCTTTTGGCCTTTGGCCCTGGGCTTTTGGCTACTCATACCGGAGCGACTCTACCGGATCGAGCCGGGCCGCCCGCGAAGCGGGATAGTAGCCGAAGAAAACCCCCACCGCGACCGAGAACACGAAGGCCAGCACCATGCTGAAGGGGTCGAAGACCGGGGTCACGCGCAGCAGTTGCCCCACACTGCCAGCCATCGCCAGCCCCAGAAAGATACCCAGGATGCCGCCCCCCACCGAGAGCACCACCGACTCCACCAGAAACTGGGTCAGGATGTCGCGGGGCTTGGCCCCCAGGGCCTTGCGAATGCCAATCTCGCGGGTGCGCTCGGTCACCGAGACCAGCATGATGTTCATGATGCCGATGCCGCCCACCAGCAGGCTGATCCCGGCTACACCGCCCAGAAACAGGGTCATGGTCTGGGTCACCTGGCCCACCGAGGCCAGCGCATCGGCCTGGTTTTGCACGCTGAAGTCGTAGGTCTCGGGGTCGGCAGCTTTGCGGCGCACGGCCATGAACTCGGTCAGGTCTTGCTGGAGGGTCGCGAGCGAGTCCTTGTTGGGGGCCTGGATGTAGACGGCATTCACCCTGGGCTCCCCGGCACTGCTGCGCGAGAGGCGCTGGTGGTAGGTGGAAAGCGGCACCATGATCTGGTAGTTGGGGCTGGCAAAGCCGGAGTCTCCCCGGTCTGACAAAACCCCCACTACCGTAAAGGAGATGCCCGCAATGCGCAGGCGCTGGCCCAGGGGGTCGCTGCCCTGGAACAAGTCCTGGGCGATGCCATAGCCAATTACCGCGACCCGGCGTCGGCCCTGCACATCGGCCTGGGAGAAAAAGCTGCCCTGGTCGGGCTGGGCGTTGCGCACGGTAGCGTAGTCGGGCCAGGTGCCAATCACGGTGGCATTCAGGTTGCTGGCCCCAAATTTGACCTGCTGGTTGCCCTGCGAGGCCGGGGCCACCCCGGCCACCCGGCCCGTGAATGCGGCCTGGATGGCCTCGGCGTCCTCGAGGGTGATGGTCTGCTGCCCCCCGGTACGCACCAGACCAAAACCCCCACCGCGACCGCCGGTTGCGCTCGAGACGGTGAGCAGGTTGGTGCCCAGGCTTTGCAGCGAGCGGGTGATGTTGGCGGTGGAGCCCTGTCCCACCATGGTCAGAGCGATCACCGCCGCCACCCCGATAATCACCCCCAGCGTGGTCAGAATCGAGCGCAGGGGGTTTCCCAGGATGGCCCGCCAGGCAATCGAGAAAACCTGTCGGGGGTTCAACCCTGCCACGCCAGAACGAGTTTTTTTGGCCGTAGAGGGGTTCATGCAAACCCTCTTGCCGGGCGCTTGCGCTGGAGATTGGGGCCGTCCGACTCGATCTGCCCATCACGGATGCGCACGATGCGCCCGGTGTACTCGGCGATCTCGGCCTCGTGGGTCACGACAATAACGCAGGTGCCTTCGTCGTTGAGTTCCTGAAAGAGCCGCATCACCTCGGCGGCGGTTCGGGAGTCGAGGTTGCCGGTAGGCTCGTCGGCCAGCAGGATCGAGGGGCGCATGGTCAGGGCCCGGGCCACCGCGACCCGCTGCTTCTGCCCCCCCGAGAGCTGCGAGGGCAGGTTGCGCAGCTTATCGCCCAACCCGACCTTGGTCAGAACCTCTGCGGCCCGTTCGCGCTTTTCCTGCGGGGTGAAGCCCGCATAGGTCAGCGGCACCTCCACATTTTCCAGCACGTTCAGGCGCGGCAGCAGGTGGAAAGCCTGAAAGACAAAACCGATCTCCTGGTTGCGCACCTCGGCCCGCTGGTTTTCGCTGAGGGTGGTTACGTCCTGGCCTGCGAGCACGTAGTTTCCCTGGCTGGGGCGATCCAGCAGCCCGATAACCTGCATCAGGGTGGTTTTGCCCGAGCCCGACGGCCCCATCAGGGCCACCATCTCGCCCTTGCGGATGTCCAGCGAAACGCCCTTGAGGGCCTCGAACTCGATGGCCCCCGAGCGGTAGACCTTGTACACCTGATTCAGCGAGACCACCGTCATCGCCCGCCTCCTGGGGGCCCTCCAATGGGCAGGCGCAGGCCACCCGGTCCGCTCGTGGTGGAAGTAGACTGCACCCGACTGGGCAGAATGACGGTCTGGCGTGGTTCCAGGCCCTCCAGAATCACCTGGCTGGCCCCGTCGTCCGGCCCCAGCGTGACCCGCACGGTTTCCTGGCTGCCATCCGGCAGTTGCACCTCCACATAGGCCCGGTTGCGCACGGTCTGCACGGCCCGTTTGGGAACGGTCAGGGCTTCGCGAATTTCCTCGGCGATGATTTCGCCCTCGGCGGTCATGCCCGGCCTGAGTTTGCGCTCGGGATTGGGCACATTCACGGTGACATAGAAGACCGCGATGTTTTGCTGAATCCGGGCGCTGGGCGAGATGGCCGTCACCACCCCTTCAAAGGTCTCGCCGCTGAAGGCATCCAGGGCGACCTCGACTTTTTGCCCCACCTTAACCCGGGCGATCTCGCTCTCGTCAATCTGCACCGGTAGGGCGATGCTGCTATCGTCAATCAGGGTGAGCAGGGCGGTGCTGTTGCTGACCGTGGCCCCCACCCCGATGCTGCCTATCTGGGCATTCACCTCCGAGACCACTCCGCCAAAAGGCGCATAAATTTTGGTCTCGGCCAGGTTCTCCTCGGCGTTTTTGACCTCGAGGCGGGCCTGCTCTAAGGCAATCTGGGCGTTGCGCAGATCCTGCGTGTTGGCGTTGTTTTTGAGCGAGAGGGCCTGCCGGGCGGTGTGCAGGTTAACCTGGGCGATTTCCAGGCTGGCCTGGGCCCGGGCGTAGGCGTCGCGGGCGCTTTGCAGGCTCTGGGCGCTGGTTCCGCCCAGGTCGTAGAGCTTCTGGCTGGCCTGCAGGCTGGTGCGGGCGGCCTCGAGGTCGCGCCTCGAGTTGGCATAGGCTACCTCGGCGCTGGCGATGTTCTGCCGGTTGGCGGCCTGGGCGCTGGCCTGGTCGGCCCGCAGTTTGTCCAGGTTGGCCTGGGCTTTTTCCAGGGCCAACCGGGCATTGTCCAGCGCGCGGCTGTACTGGGTGGGGTCGAGCTGCACGATGAGCTGCCCTTTTTGCACCCGGTCGCCCACGGTGGGCAGCCTGAGCACGGTGCCGTTTACGGCTGGCTTGACCGAAAGGGTCTGGACGGCCTCGAGGGTGCCCGGCCCCGAGACCGAAACCCGGAACACCCCCCGCTGCACGGTGGCGGTCTCCACACTGCGGGTGGGGCTCGAGCTGGGCTTGGGCCGCAGCCACAAATAGGCCCCCACCCCCAGAGCCGCCAGGGCTATAATGCCAACCCACCAAAACCACGGTACGCGCATTCGGGTACGGGAACGAGTCATGTTCACCCCTCGATGTTCTCCCAGGATACCCAATGTTCGGTGTACGGAATGCGAAGATTTGGTGAAGATGAACCTCGAGGCTTGATTTGGAGGGGAATGATATCTAGTATGAATTAACCAAACGGGTTTTGTGCAGCGA
>NZ_CALMCQ010000288.1 GCF_937863175.1 uncultured Meiothermus sp.
AGCACAACCTTGCCAAGGTTGGGGTCGCGAGTTCGAGTCTCGTTTCCCGCTCCACAGCATCATCCCCCCACCCCTCACCGGGTGGGGGGTTTCTTCTTGAACTTCAAGTGCAGCATGGGTGAGGGACTTGCCACGCGGTTGCCGGAACCGGTGCGACACCTACGGCCTCAAATAGGGCATCGTTCCAGTAGCGCCGGCGGTAAAGATCACCGCTGTTGCCATGCACGGCAAAGCGGTTGCCTTTGACCTGGATGCGCTCGCTATAATGCCAGGCGAGCATCCTACTGGTCAGTGAGTTGTAGGCGATAATCCCATCCCCTGCGACTGGCACAGTGGAACCAGCTCGTTCTCGACCAGGTGGAACAACAGGTTGTAGCGAGGTTGCACACTATCGTAGCTGCCAGATGGGGTAGTTGGAGCCTATATAGCGTACATAGCTGCGCCGCACCATGTCGGTGAGGTTTCTTCGATGGGCATGTCGGGGGGTGTGGTTCTGATACAAATCTAATGTAAAGAGCGATTTCAAAGGGCATGGGTCGGAGTGGTGATTGGCAGTGCACATTCGCCCTGTAAAAAGCCCTCGTCTTCACTGCACATCCGGCAGGGTGGTGTGGGCTGGAATAATGACATCTTCCAATTGTTCTTCCAGCACTACCCGATTGCGCCCAGCGGCTTTGGCTCGGTACATGGCTTCATCGGCACGGCTCAAGATGGCAGCAACGGTGTCGCCCTGGCGGTAATAAGCCACTCCCAGGCTGAGGGTGATATGCACACCCGACATAGGGGTTTCGCGGATGGACTCGAGCAAGCGCTGGGCCAGGTGGTCGGCCTGATGGAGGTCGGTCTCTGGGGCCAGAATCAAGAACTCCTCACCACCCCATCTTGCCAGACTATCGCTTTCGCGCAGGTGTTGTTGCAGTCGTCCTGAAGCTTCACGCAGAACCTGATCGCCTACCGAGTGACCATAGGTGTCATTGACCCGCTTGAAGTGGTCGAGATCAGCTACCAAAACCGCAAAGGGGCGGTTATAGCGGCGGGCACGATCCAGTTCACCGTCGAGCTTGATCTGCATGGCCCGTCGGTTGGTCAGGTTGGTAAGGGCATCGGTATGGGCCATCTGGTGCATTTGGGCATAGTGGTGGCGCAGGTGGGCAAAGATGTAAAGCAACATCACATACGCCAGGTTGGAGAGTGTGAATTGCAGGGCAGTGTTGGTGGCGGAGACGCCCAGTGGGGGGCTGAAAAAAATTCCGATGGTGCCTGCCAGCAAACCCAGACCCAGATAAACCAGGGAGAAACGCAAGGCCTGTCTCCGGCTGAGCAGCACAAAGGCCATCAGATAGACCATGGGAAACCATAAAACGGCTGGTGTGATGCCATCTCGCTGGTGCAGCATATAGGCGGCTTCGTAATACAGGCTGAAAATTTCATACAGGGCAATCATGCCCAGGGAAATCTGCCAGACCAGCCGAATGCGATGGGGGTTGCGCCAGAGATAGAACTGCAGGGCTAAAAACCCCAAAGCCATTGGCCAGAGCAGAATCCGGTCTGGAAGCGACATCTTGCCAGCTACAGCTGACAAACCCCAGGCTGCCAGAGCCGCAAAGGCTCCCATTGGGAGAAGCCAGAGGGTGAGGCGAATACGTAAACCCTCGAGAGGATCAGCGACCTCTATGGTGGCGTAGGGATCGAGTTTACGGCGGGGCAGCATAGCCAAAGATTAGAACAATCTACCATTACCGGGTGGCTTTTATGATTTCGTGGGGGTTCAACGGGGTTTCCAGACCGTACCGACCTGTTCTCCATTAAAACCCTGCCGGGTGGTGTTTCAGGTTGCGCCATATTGAGTTTGTCAAATCCGCAAGACCCATCTGTCAGGCTGCGCGGTCGCGGGCGAAGTACCCCAGGGTAGGTCGAGCCGGATCCAGTGTCAAAAGTGCTGGGAAGATACGCTGAGAAATGCCCGGAAGATTTCCAGCCAGGGGTTTAGCTACTCGATCCGATACTCGGCGGTGGCCCAGCCGAGGGCTCCTTCCACCTGCTTGCGCCTACCCTAGCGCCTGGTAGGCTGGGGCGGTGAGACCTGTTTTGGAAGCGGCCTGGTGGCATCTAGGCTTGAGGGTGGCGGGTATAGACGAAGCTGGACGGGGCGCACTGGCAGGGCCAGTGGTGGCAGCAGCGGTGATTTTACCGCCTCTTACGGGTCAGACCGAGTATCCCTTCTACGATTCCAAAACCCTCAGAACCCAGGTACGCGAGGAATTGGAACCTCAGATTCAGGCGGTTGCCCTGGCCTGGGGGGTGGGGTGTGCCGAGGCAGCGGAAATAGACCAGCTTGGCATACTCAAGGCCACCCACCTGGCCGCCATGCGGGCCCTGCAGCAGCTCGAGGGCGTGCACCAGGTCAGACCGCAGGCTCTCCTGACCGACTATCTACGTTTAGAACAAGATTGGCGGGGATACCTCTCCAAGAATCCTCCCCCAACCCCCAACCCCCAACCTCCAACCCTGTTCCACTGCCCCCCCAAAGCCGACCGCGACAGCCCCACGGTTGCGGCGGCCAGCATCCTGGCGAAAGTGGCAAGGGATCGGCATATGCAAACGCTTGACAACCAGTACCCAGGCTACGGTTTTGCCCAGCACAAAGGCTATGGCACTGCAGTACACCTGCGTGCGTTGAGACAGCTTGGGCCGTGCACCCAGCACCGCCGCACCTTTGCGCCAGTGGCCCAAGTATTGCTGTTTAGGGCGGCTGCGGTAGAAGGCGCACCCACTTGTGGAAACCATTCTTGACCAAAAGGCGGTTGTCAGAGCAACCAGAGCGGTTTTCAGAAAGGGGGGAACCGTCATACGAACCCTGCTGCCGTCTTGGTGCTCCGGCAACTCAATCTCCGGTAGGGATTCCGCCCATCCAGTTGCAGGACTTGCTCTGCAGCCTACTTCGGGGGCTTCATCGTATACCGATTTTTTGGCTACCAGACCCGTGCGCTGCGTCCAACCGGGACTGTCGAGTCCATCCAGCCCATTGGCATAGCAGCGGCCCCGGTACTCGGATGTATGCCAAGCCTGATGCCGCGACCCACCTGCCGAGGAGATACTTAGACTTTCTTGAATCTGGGGTTGCCCAGCCAACCTGTGCGCTAGAATTTGAAAGGTGATTGCTATGCGTATGCTGCTTTTGGCCATGCTAGCCCTGTTGCTCTCGAGTTGTTTCCCGGTAGTGCGCCCCGGGGTTACGGTGGGTCTGCGCTTTGGTTTTGAACTCAACCCCATCATCACCCGCTTCGAACCAGACCGTGGACGGGCTGCCAGTTACCGGGTGGGTGAAAGCGTGAGCTTTGTGGTCAGCCTGACGCGCCCTGGCTACCTAACCCTGGTGGGTATTGACCCCGATGGGGTTAGCTACGAGTTTGATCGGGTTTTCCTTAACCCTGGCACCCACCTGCTCTCTGGCCCTCCCGGATTCCGTTACGAGGTACGCCCCCCCCTCGGCATCCAGCGTGTCCGGGCTATCTACACTGACACTCCCCACCCTTCAGGTTTTGTGATTCGGGGTAAGTACACCGCCGAAGGCTGGGATCAGCAGATCTCTATCTACATTCAGCGCAGTGGCTCGAGGGTGCGTGACGTAGCCGAAACATTTTTCTACATCCGCTAGCCAGTATCAGTCCTAAGAGAAGTGACTTATAAACCAAGGGAAAAGATCCTCGGACGCGCCCATGGTGCGGTAAGAAGAGGGGCGCAGCGTCGCCCGCGCAGTTTTGAAATATCAAGCTCTGTACGGGGAGGGTGCATACAGCACATCCTCCGTAAGGGAAAGCGCCCCTGGGTCAGTGGAGAGCAGGATCATGGGCTCAGCCCTTTGCAAGCGGTGTTTGCAAAGACTCAACCTTAACCAGCACATTCAGGCTTTCCTTACCCCCACCCCGCCGCAGCCCCTTGAGCGGCGGACAGTCGTCGTAGTCGCGCCCGTGAGCTTTTTTGACGTACTGTTCGGTGATGATGGAGTTGTTGGTGGGATCGTAGCCACACCAGCCCGAGCCAGGAACAAAGGCTTCAATCCAGGCGTGGCTCCCCTCCGAGCCTACCCCAGTGGCCAGATACCCCGAAACATAGCGGGCTGGAATGCCCACGCTGCGCAGCACCGCCAGCATGGCCTGGGCATAATCCTGGCAAACCCCAGCCCGACCTTCTACAAACTCGATCAGGCGCGTGTCTACCTGGGTGGCCCTGGTGTCGTAATTAAGAATGCGGTAAAGGTGCTCGGTGACTTCCAGCAGGTAGTGGTTCAGGTCTTCGCGGGGGTCGGGGCGGCGCAACCCTAGAAGCTCGAGCCAGTTGTAGTGCAGCGGTACACGTGGCGTAGGCGCCAGAAATTCAAAGAAACGAGCTTCTAAATTGCTTAACACCTGCACCGCTACCGCACTGGGTTTCGGAACCGTGAATGTCACCACTGTGGCCTGCGTCTCCACCCGTAGTTGTGTGTGCGGTCTGGTGACATGAAAATCGTAGACCCGGTTGTGGAAATAATCCTGGCGGCTGCGCGGCACTGAATCTGGCGCGATGTCCAGGCGAAACTCCAGCAGTCCCTGACGGTGGTCGTCTACCGGATAGAGCCACAGCTCATTAAATGAGTCCCGCGCCTCTTCGGGATAAAAATATTCCGTCAGGTGATATACCCTTAACAACACGGCTCATAGCCTATCAAAAATTGCCAGGGGTAGAGGATCGAAGGTCGGAGACAAATGCAAAAAGTCGGTCAAAACTCCTCCTCCCTTTGCGGGGGCGAATCGGCAGGATTCGTTTTCGATCTTCCCGGTAGACCTCTCGAGGGCGGTGATACCCACACCGAGCCCGGCTTCTGGGAGAGCAAACAACTCCACCGAATGGGTTATCTGAGCCGGATCGGAAGAGCCAGAACACAGACTTTTTGAGCCTGGTTCATGACTCGAGCCGCGCAAGCACATTTTCGCGCCAGGGCAGCGAAGGCTGTGCCCCGGCCCTGGTGGCTGCCAGAGCCCCGGCTACACAGCCGCGCTGTACAGCATCGGGCATGGCCTTCCCTTCGCATAGGGCCGTGGCCAGCGCGCCAATAAAGGCATCCCCGGCGCCGGTGGTATCTACCGCTTCAACCTCGAGGGCTGGCTGATGACCCGAACCCTCGGGCCCCACCCAGACTACACCTTGTTTGCCCAGCGTCACCACCACAACCGGGGTTTTTTCGGATAGCACTCTGGCTACCTCGAGGGCCATTTCGGGAGAATCGGGCAGTACCCCGGTCAGGCCAAAGGCTTCGCTTTCGTTAACCACCAGGATATCAATGCACTCGAGCAGTTTGTCGGGCAATTTCTGCACGGGTGCAGCGTTCAGGATTACCCTGGCCCCCGCTTTGCGGCCCAACTCGGCGGCGCGGCGCACGGTATCGAGGGGAATCTCGAGTTGTAAAACCACTACCTGGGCCTCTTCAAATTCTGCCGGGGAGAGGTTTTCGGGCCGAAGGCGATGGTTGGCCCCTGGCGAGACGATGATGGTGTTCTGCCCTTCCTCGCTCACCGCGATAAAGGCCACTCCGGTAGGCGCAGCAATCGGGATGGTGGCGTTGACGTTGATATTTTCGCGTTTGAGCGCATTTCGTAGCTGGGTGCCAAACTCATCCTGTCCCACCCGCCCAATCATCCGCACCCCTGCACTCTGGGTGCCCCCTTTGGCCGCCAACAGGGCGCGTTTTGACATCCTCGCCGCAGCTACAGCCTGATTGGCCCCTTTACCGCCGTGGTGGGTCTCGTAATCCGAGCCCAAAAGGGTTTCACCAGGAACGGGATGCCGCCTGACCTTTACCACCAAATCCATATTGAGGCTACCGACCACCACGATACTCATAGCCTATAGCTTACTAGGGCTAGAAGCTAAACAAGGCGGGTGGCATGGTGTAAAGCTTGGGGCCTCAAATTCTTAATGGTAGCGCCCGATCCGCTCTACCAGCAAATCGTAGAAACCCTCTGTATCAATCTCCAGCCCTACTTCGCAGTTGGGCTGTTTGTCGGTCACGCGCCAGTAGTCGCAGACCGTGCGCCCGAAGGCCAGCCCCTCGTTGGCCTCGACCTCCACACTGAACATGGTGGTTTTGAACAGGCCAGGACGCAGCAAAAAAGCAATGGTGCAGGCATCGTGAATGGGGGCGCCATCCCATTTATAGCGCCGGATGTGGTGTTCTCGGAAAAACTCGAGCAACTCCGCCGTAAACGCCCCCACCTTTGTCCCCAGGGCGCGAAAGCGCTCCACCCTGGCGGGATGGGCTACGGTTTGATGGGTTAGGTTGAGGCCCATCATCACCAGCGGAACCCCAGCTCCAAACACGATCTTGGCGGCGTGGGGATCGCATAAAATGTTGAACTCCGCGCTGGGCGACCAGTTGCCGATGTCAACCGAGCCGCCCATCAGCACGATTTCTCTGATCTGGGGAATGATGCGGGGCTCGAGGCGCATGGCCAGCGCGATGTTGGTAAGGGCTCCTACGGGCACCAGCGTGACCTCGCCAGGATATTTGAGTATTTGTTCGATGATGAAGTGTACGGCGTGCCCTGGCTCAACCTGGCCGGTAGGAGTGGGCAGATGGGGGCCTTCCAGCCCCGAGACCCCGTGTACGGCCTCGGCACTGATGCGGTCGCGCACCAGGGGCCGGTCGGCGCCGGCATAAATGGGTACGGTAGAACCCAGCACTTCCCGCACCACCAGGGCATTGCGCGTGGTGCGCTCCAGGCCCACATTGCCGTAAACTGTGGTGATACCCAAGACCTCGAGTTCTTCGCTGGCCAGGGCCAGCATCATGGCGACTGCATCGTCGTGTCCGGGATCGCAGTCGAGAATAATCTTTCGCAGCACGATTTACAGCTTACCGCAGATTTTACCCGGGTAAACCGTATAAACTCTTTGGTAGAGGTGCACCGCCATGCTTGAAGTCAAAGAAGCAGTCAAGATTGCCACCGACTATATCCAGACCTTGTTTGTCGAACGGCAGATTCCCGAGTTGAGGCTCGAGGAGGTCGAACTATCTGCCGACAATCGGTTCTGGGAAGTCACTCTATCTTTTGTGGTACGCGAACCCACAGCCTACTTGAGCTTGGGCGATGCAGCCCGCACCCGCGAATACAAAACTTTCTGCATCAACGCCGAGACCGGGCAGGTGCAGAGCATGAAGATTCGCAAGGTCTAGGCCAGTACCTGATCTGCACGTGGCTGACACCCATCGTGTCACGTTCACTTTGCGGTTTCCACAGGTGCCTTGAGGACTATCTGGAGCAAGCTTGCGGAGCAGCCTCTGGTGAGAACTGTTCCGGCTTGGCCGGAATCGCGTACCCATTCGACTGCGCTCAGGGCAAGCGCGACTTTGCCGACAGGTTCCGGCTTGTCCGGAATCGCGTAAGCGACTTTGCCCAAGGCGTGTCCGGGGGGTTTGCTTTAGGTATGGATCGCCACAAGGCAGCAGCGACACCATAACCTGCTCTACATTTATCCCCGATTAATTGCGCCCTACTAGACTTCGCTTAGTCCGGTTCTGGCCCCCTGGGGTGGGAACCTGACCGGAGAAACCATGAAACCTACTGCTTTTCGTGGCTTGTCGGCTGCCCTCCTGCTGGCTTCGCTCCTCGCTGGCTGCGGTTCCACACCCAGCAACGCCCAGCAGCCCAATTTCCAGGCCCTGCTGGTGGCGGCCGATCTGTCGGGAGCCTCACTGGCCCAAGCAGCTCCTTTTGACCCTCTGAGGCGGCCCCGAACCGACCTCTCGAGCATCGCCAGGGTGGTGGTCAACCTCGAGCGCATTGAGCTGGTGGGCGAAGAGGGCCGGGTGGCTCTTCTACAGCCCAATCCCGCGCTGGGCGACAGCGACGGTGACGGCAGGCCCGACATTGACCTGAGGGCCCTGTCGGGCAAGGCCACGCCCATTGTGAAAGGCACCATACCAGCGGGGATCTACACCCAGTTCCGCCTGTTTTCGCCTGCCGAGTTGGGCTCCGAGGCCCCGTCGGTTTACCTGGTGATGAAGGATGGCAGCAGAGTTCCGCTGCGTATCCCCAGCGGTCAGCAGACCGGCCTCAAGCTGGTGATCCAGGGGGGTTTCAACGTGCGGGTAGATGCCACCACTACCCTCACCCTGGCCTTCGATCTGGGCCACTCGCTGGTGCAGACCGGCAATGGTCGCTTTATGCTCAAGCCGGTGGTCAAAGCCAGCGGTGATGTAAGCTCCGGCGCGGTGAACGGCACGGTCACCTTTAAGGGAGGCCGGGCTGTGCAGGACGCAGGCGTGGAGGCCAGATCTGCCGACAACACCTACCTCACCCTGACCAACGCCGAGGGTCTTTATAACTTCCCGGCAGTGGCCGCACCAGCCACCTACGAGTTCACCTTCCGCCTCCAGACGCCCGCAAACGTGGTCTATCTGAGCCGGAAAACGGTCAGTATTCCCGCCAATGCCACTACCATCGTCAATGCCGAGTTTGAGCTTACCGGCGGGATTACGGTCTCGCTTAAGTCGGCGGCAGCCCCTGGAAATGTGACGGTGACCCTCAAGGATGCCAGCAAGGCTACGGTGGCCTCGAGTACCCAGGCCGATGCCAGCGGCAGGTATGTCTTCAGCACCCTTCCACCCGGCACTTATAGCGTCAGTGCCAGCGCTATGGTGGGTGGTGCCGCCGCAAGCGGGCAGGCCAGTGGCGTGTTGGTGGAAGACTTCCAAATGACCAGCCTGGAAATAGAACTGAAGTGAGGGCTGTCAACTTCGAAAGCCCAGCAGGGGCTTTTCTGCCGGGCATCCGGCAGGTGAATCCGCGATAGACTGTGGCCCATGCGCCCTGCCTGGTTGGAAGTGAATTTCGACGCCCTGGCCCACAATCTGAATTTACTGCGGGCCAGGGCGGGCAGTGTGCAGGTGGTTGGAATCGTCAAGGCCAACGCCTACGGGCACGGTGCCGTGGAGGTGGGCAAGGAATTGCTGCGGCTGGGGGCCTGGGGGCTGGCGGTGGCCACCACCAACGAAGCCCGCGAGCTGCGGAAGGCGGGTATTGTGGCCCGCATCCTGTTGATGGGGAGCCTGCACCCCCAGCAAGCCCCGGAAGTCCTCGAGCTAGATCTGATTCCCTCCATCTCGACCCTGGAAAGCGCCGAGGCCCTCAATGCTTTGGGAAAGGCAGTGGCGGTACACCTCGAGTTCGACACCGGGATGGGCCGGGTAGGCTTCCAGTCCGAAGAAGCCCAGATGGTCAGGGAACACTTCGCCCGGTACGAAAATCTGCTCATCCAGGGCATCTACTCCCACTTTGCCGATGCCGAGGAGGATGCGGCCTGGACAAAAGAGCAGATAGCCCGCTTCGTACAGGTGCAGCAGGTATTTGGACCGGGGTATTTCTATCATCTGTGCAATACCGCCGGAACGGTCAACTACAGCGACTATGGCCTGAGCGCGGTGCGTCCGGGTATCGGCCTGTATGGCCTGTTGCCCAACCTGGGCCTGAAGCCTATTGCCCGCCTGCTGGCAAGGCCTACCCAGGTCAAACAGCTTCCGGCAGGGCGCAAAATTGGCTACAGCGGCCTCTACACCACCCAGGGTGAGGAATGGATCGCCACCCTGCCGGTGGGGTATGCCGATG
>NZ_CALMCQ010000289.1 GCF_937863175.1 uncultured Meiothermus sp.
GTGGCTGGGATTGTTTTTGTTGCCACTGCCCTGGGGGCCTTTGTGGTGGGGCTGCCCTTTGCGGTGCCCCACACCCTGCTGGCCGCAGTTTTGGGATTCCTGGGGCTGGTGGCCATAAACCTGCTGTGGTTTCACACTTTCCAGATCATGGTAGATGACGATCAGACCTGGCCCAGGGCCATCCGCAAAGGCTGGGACTTGATGCAGCAGGGTGGGTTGGGCGGGCACTTCTTACTAATTGCCCTTCTGGAATCGCTGGTGCTGGTTTCCACCCTAACCCAGGTCGTACCGCTGCAAATTGCCATGTTTTTACTGCTGCTGGGCTTCTCCACGCTGGCTCGAGCGGTGGCCTATGTTCAACTCGTCCCTTCAAGGGCGTTTGAACCGTAGCATGGGCAAATCTATGCGGGAGTGGGCTAAACCAGCGCTCACTTGTCATACGGCCTGCCAACCGCCGCCGGAGGACGACTGCGTCCGATAAAGCCTGCCAGCACCAGCATGGTCAGAATGAAGGGCAGGGCCTGCACGATGGAGGCGGGCAGGATGTCTCCGCCCTGGAGCTGAATCGCCAGCGCCTGCGCAAAGCCAAACAACAGGGTAGCCCCGAGAATACCCAGTGGATGCCATTTGCCAAAGATGAGGGCGGCCAGCGCTATAAACCCAATGCCTGCGCTCATTCCCCGGATAAACTGGTTGAGGAAGCCAATAGAGAGGTAGGCACCGGCAATGCCCGCCAGAACGCCTGATAATATGACCGCCGCGTACCGCATCCGGATCACGTTCACGCCCATGGTTTCGGCTGCTTCAGGGTGCTCGCCCACGGCCCTCAGGCGCAGCCCCCAGGGGGTTTTGAACAAGACCCACCAGATCAGCGGAACCAGCAAGAAAGCCACCACCACCAGGATCGAAATGGTTCCAGTCCCCAGGCCCAGATCCAGGGTAACGTTGGGGAGCCGGTTTTCTACCGGCTGCGAGGTAGAGGTGTTCAAGTAGAGCACCTGTAGCACAATCGAAGGCGCACCCAGGGCAATAATGTTGATAGCGGTTCCGACCACAATCTGGTTGGCGCGGTATTTGATGGAGGCAATGGCATGAACCAGGCCCACCAGACCGCCCATGGTAGCTCCGGCCAGCAAGCCAACCCAGGGAATCCAGGCCGCCTCGAGGCCCCCTGTGGCCACCTCAATGCGGTTGACGGTGATGGCGGCAGCGGCAGCCCCAAACAGGATCATGCCCTCGAGTCCGATGTTCACCACACCGCTTCGCTCGGAGAACAACCCCCCCAGCGAGGTTAGCAGGATGGGTGCAGCCTGGCGCAGGGTTGAAAAGAACAACGCAACAAAAATCTCCATAAATCAGTTCCCCCCTGCCGGTGCAGACCTGGCCTGCCGGGCCTCGAGCTCGGCTTTGGCCTCGGTTTCGACCTGTGCGGCCTGAAGCGGATCGGTAAAGTAGCGCGGCAGCAGCCCCCCCACTGCGATCAAGAGGATGATCAGGGCTTGCAGCACCAGGATAATCTGGTTGCTGATGCCGAGTTGTGCGTTGAGTGCAACCCCACCGGACAGCAGCACCCCAAACAGCGTTGCGGCGAAAAAGATCCCCAGCGGAGTGTTCTGGCCCATCAAAGCCACCGCGATGCCCTCAAAGCCCACCGTGGCTGGAATGGCCTGGCTGAGGCGGTAGGTTCCGTCCATGCCGGCCCCCAGAACGTAGTGGGTAGCGGCCAGCCCTGCCAGCGCTCCAGCAATCGCCATGGCCAGGATCATTTTGCGCCGGAGATTCACCCCGGCGTACTCGGCAGCTCTGGGAGCCAGGCCGGTGGCCCGCAGCTCGTAGCCTGCCGAGGAACGAAAGAGGTAGAAGTTATAAAATATCAGCGCCAGAATAGCAATTACGAATGAGCCGTTGAACAGTTGCGCGGCCATAGCCGGGGGAACCTCAATTGGGAAGCCCGGCAAAAGACCGCCCACCACAAAGCCGGGCACCACCACCGCCAGCGATAGCAGCAGCCGACGCCCAAGGTCTAACCGCCGCAAGGCGAAATATGTCCCGAGTCCAAGCAGCAGTGCCAGCGGCAAGGCCCAGGAAAAAGCTCCATCCTGCACAAAGAGGTTGACCATGAGCGGAATGCGAGCACCTTCCTGCATCTCGTGGCTACGGGCCTCGAGGCCCTCCGCCTTGAAGGGAAGCCAGACTGTCTGCCCAAAGAAGCGGTACTCGTTGCCGGAAATCATGAACAAAAGCACCGAGGCCGCAATGTAGTTCATCATGATGGTGTTGATAACCTCGTTCGCGCCAAAGCGGGCTTTGAGCCAGCCCACCACCCCACCCCAGACAGCCCCACCGAGTGCGGCAGCCAGAATTGCCGCAGGCAGCAGCAACCAGCCCGGCAGCGGCAGGTAAACCCCAGCCAGCATTGCAGACAAGGCCCCAATGGTAAGCTGCCCGGGCGCACCGATGTTGAAGAGCCCCGCACGGAAGCCAAAGGCCACTGCCAGCCCGGTGAAAATGAGCGGGGTGGCAAAGGCCAGGCTCGAGAAAATTCCGGTCAGGGTCAGGATGGGGCTGAACAAAATCTGGAAGGTATACGTCACCAGATCAAGCTCGGTAGCAACAAGCTCGCGCCACCCCAGCCTTTCTACCCCTTCGGCTCCCAGACCAGGCCGCAACACAGAGACCACCACCGCTCCAATCAGCACGGCCAGCAGCAACGAGCCTAGCGGCACCACCAGCCCCCGCATCCGGACCAGGAAGGCCAGCCCCCCTAGCAGTTGCATACGCGCCAGCAGCAGCAACCCCAGCGAGTAGAAGAGTCCTGCATAAACACCCAGGGACAGGGCAAAGCGTCGCAGCGGCGGGCGGCGCGCCCCAGCCGCTACTGCGGCGTCGTTTACCGCGTTTATGGCCTGGTAAAAAAGCACCGCTTCCACCACAAATATGGCAATGCCAACCCCACCCAGGATGTAGAGCATTCGTGCCCTGGTTTCTGCATGGGGCAAAAACATAGCCACACTCGCAGCAATCAGTAGCGCCACCCAGAGCCCGAGTGCAGCCCCCAGCCAGTTGAACCCCAGACCTTCTGGCAGCACCAGCCCCTGGGGATTGATGGTTCCCAGCGGATTGAGCAGGTAGCCGCTGCCATCGAACTCCCGCATCGGCGCCGCCCACGGAGCCAGAATCATGAGCAACAGGGTCAGCAGGCTGACGATCAGAAACAAGTACTTACCCATAACTTCCTCAGAGCGGATTCTACACTGCGAGCAACGTTTGGGTATCCCGAATGCTAAACTACAGGGGTGCAAGACAGTCCCGAAGCCAGAGCCCGAGTCATTCAGAAAATGTTTGCAGAAATTGCGCCACGTTACGACCTGCTCAATCGGGTCTTGTCGGTCGGAATTGACCGCACCTGGCGTGTGGCCGCTGTAGAGGCCGCTCTGGAGAAAAATCCCCGTCGCATTCTCGACCTGGCAACCGGCACCGGCGACATTGCCGTGCTCTTGAAGAAGGCTGCACCCCAGGCCGAGGTTATCGGTGGAGACTTTGCCCCCCCGATGCTCGAGCTGGCCCGTCAAAAAGCCCAAAAAGCCGGGCTTTCGATTCATTTTATCGAAGCCGATGCACTCGAGCTACCTTTCCCAGACAACCACTTTGATGCCGTAACGATTGCCTTTGGTTTCCGCAATTTCGCTGATTACCACCAAGCGCTGGTCGAGTTGCATCGGGTGATTGCACCCGACGGAAGGCTGTGCATTCTGGACTTCCCGCCGCCCCCCCAGGGTAGCCTGGGGGCGCTGTACCGCTTCTACTTTACCCGCATACTTCCCCTGATCGGCGGACTGGTCTCCGGAAGTGCCTCGGCCTACCGCTACCTGCCAGAATCGGTGGAGCGCTTCCCCGATCCCACCACCCTTGCTGCTATGATGGGTCTGGCGGGCTTTAGCACCCGCTATCTGCTTTTCACCGGAGGCATCACCGCACTGCACATAGGAGACAAGCGAGCCCTGAACAACCCTGGGTTCACCGCCCGCACCGGGGAATTTCACCCTGGCGAATAGTTATGAATACTGGCATCGAAATAGATCCCCAGCGACTGCTTCTGGAGGGCATGGAGTCCGGCGAGTTTCCCGACCTCGAGCCCTTTGCACTGGCCCGCGAATATGCCCTCGAGAGCGCCCAGGGTAGCCCTGGCGAGAATGAAATCGTGCGCTGGTGGCATAGCCCAGGTGGGTTTTTCTACGAGTTTAAGCGGTTTCCCGCTGCCTTTTATGGGCGCCTGGGTCTGGTTCAGGGGGAGTACCTGACCCCCAGCCAGGCCCAGGAACTGGTCTGGGAAGCCCTGGCCAGAGCAGATAAAGATCACGCCGAAGTCATGCTTTTCTATACAGCCAACCTGATGCAAAGCGACCAGGACTTCTTCATGGCCTACACGCTGGGCAACATTCGCATTGAACGGGGCGAGGCCCGTTATGCGCTGCCCTTGTTTATGCGTTTGAAGGCCTCCGAGTATCTGCTGGTTCTACTTCGGGTGCAGGGTGAATACCTGGCCTTCAAGCTCCCCAAAGGGCAGCCCATTTTGAAAGGACTCTTGGCATAGCCCATCCCGCGGTCGAGTCTGTTGAAATTTTGCAGCCGACGGCCGTGGTTCTGGCCCGACATCTACACTCGGGTCGGGCTGAAAGGTCGCTGCAAAACCTCGCTGCGGTGCTGAATCTGTCGCAGGGCATAGTTAACAAAATCCTCTTCAGAAATGTCGAAGGGCATGGGCCGGTGGGTGGCGAAAACCTCGTGCACAATTCCGATCGCAACTGGAATCAGCTCGACCATCAAATCCTCCAGCACCTCCTTGGTCTGCGGGTAATGGTGGAGCAGCTTGCTCAGGTTGTGCAGGCCAAAGGCTATGTGGCGGCCCTCGTCAGCCTGCACATACCCCAGTCCCATGCGCAATCCCGGCATCAGGTTTGCCTTTTCCAGCACCTCTTGGTAGGCTCGATAACCCGTCTCGGCCAGCACCCCTTCCACAATCAGGTTGTAGGTGCCCAGCGCCCGAACTTCTGCGACTGGAGTACGATCGGTCTGGAGTGCGTTCATGGCCTGCGGCAGAGCCTGGTAGAAGATCTGCTGCCAGGACGCAACATGCAACCGCGACAGTTCTGGGGCTCCGGCCACCACGCGGTGAAAGCGGTCAAAGAACTCGGCATGCTTGGCCTCCTCGAGCGTCCAGGCCGCAACGTAGAGTGCATCATCGTAACGGCCCTGCTGGCATACATGCAGGAGAAAGGGGGCCAGATCCAGCGCGACAGCCTCCTCTCCCCCGACAAAAAGAGCAGATAGGTGCAGCAGTACTTTTTGCTGGGCCTCGCTCAGGGTTGCCCAGTCGTGTAGATCCTGGGTGAAGTCTATGTCCTGCGGATTCCAGAAATTGCGCTTGGATTTGTGGTACAGACCGACCACAAAATCGTCCTCGACCCGACTGGGCTGGCTGGTAGCGAGTTGTCGCATGGAAAAATTCTATCAGAGCCCAAATGCACAGCAGGGACATATTGAATTTATCCCTGCTGTTCTCGAAAACCGGTTAGTGGTTATGTCCATGCACACCGTGGGCATGTCCGTGCTCGAGTTCCTCTGGCGTCGCGGGCCGCACTGCCGTCAGGGTAACGTCAAAATTCAGGGTCTCGCCCGCCAGGGCATGGTTGAAGTCAATGGTCACATCTTTGCCGTCTAAGTTTAGGACCGTAAAGGGCATGGGGTTGCCCTGGGGGTCTTCGGCATAGAACATGGCCCCTTCGGCCAGTTCGGCATCCGCCGGGAATGCGTCACGCTCGACAACCTGCACGCCTTCAGGATCGTAGAGGCCATAGCCTTTTTCCGGGGACACCGCAATCACCACCCGTTCTCCGGTAGCCTTGCCTTCCAGTGCTTCTTCTAGCCCTTCGACAATATTGCGATGCCCGTGGAGATAGTCCAGTTCACCCTGATCTACTAGCTCTTCTTCCACGTGCAGGGTATAACGAATGGTCACCACCTGGCCTTTGCTTGCGGTCATAGAGACTCCTCTCGATTCACAGAAACCATACCGCGTTTCTGCGAGACAGTCGAGTATAAAGCATCCAGATGAAGCAATAGTAGACCGATGCCAGTACCACCCGCAGCAATGACCTATGCTTTAGACATGTTTATCGAGCAGGTCATCGGCAAGACCCCAGTGGTTCGACTCAAGCGTATGGTAGAGCCCGGCATGGCCGAGGTCTGGGTAAAGCTGGAAGGTGACAACCCCGGCGGCTCCATCAAAGACCGCACGGCCTGGTATCTGATCAGGGATGCCGAGGAGCGCGGAGTGCTAAAGCCGGGCTCAGGACAACTAATTGTAGAGCCCACCAGTGGCAACACCGGCATCGGCCTGGCTATGGTTGCAGCCAGCCGGGGCTACAGGCTGATCCTGACCATGCCCGCCCAGATGTCCGAGGAACGCAAGCGAATCCTCAAGGCCTATGGGGCCGAACTGGTACTAACCGACCCCAGCCGGCGCATGCTGGCCGCCATCGAAGAAGCCAACCGCATTGTGGCCGAGCAAGGGGCCTTCATGCCCAATCAGTTCGACAACCCGGCCAATGCCCTGGCCCACTACCAGACCACCGGGCCAGAAATCTTCGAGCAAATGGAAGGCCGCCTGGACGCCTTCGTATATGGCTCGGGCACCGGGGGCACCATCATGGGGGTGGGCAGGTATCTGCGTGAACGGCTGCCCAGGGTGCAGATCATTGCCTGCGAACCCCGCCGCAGCAATGTGCTTTCGGGCGGCGAGATGGGCTCTCACCAGTTTCAGGGAATGGGGCCTGGCTTTATCCCTCCCAACCTCGACGTCAAGATGCTGGATCGGGTAATGCAGGTTTTGGAAGAAGATGCCTTTCCGCTGGCCAGGCCGCTGGCCCGCACGGAGGGGCTTTTTGTGGGGATGAGTGCCTGTGGAATGATCTGGGCCGCCCTACAGGTTGCTAAGGAGCTTGGGCCCGGCAAGCGGGTTCTGACCATCGCCTGCGACTCCGGGATGAAATACCTGTCTACCCCGCTGTTCGCCGATGAATCCGGCTAGAATTAAGACCGTATGGCCACAATTATGCGCGCCGGTCGGGGTCGAATCCCACCACACACCCACGCCCTTGCCAGCCGATCTGTTTGACTTCTCCGTCCTCGAGCAGCACCGGGACGGTGCGTTGCTGGGTCAGAGCCAGCATTCGACTTAAGGCCTGTACATCGGCTTCCACGTCGTATTCGACAAATTCTACCCCGCGCCACTCGAGGTCTTCCCGCAGTTCGGCGGTAAACTGACAACTCCGGGTTCCAAAAAGTTCTAGCGCCATACCTCCCCCAACCGCTCACGGATCACATGGTAGACCGATGCCTGCACTTCCTGAATGCGCGGGATGTGGTCAGAACCCACCACAAGGGCCGTATCGGCCAGGTTTTGCCGCACCACCTCGCCCCCATCGTACCCCAGCAGCGCAATGGTCAGCAGTCCGCGTTTACGGGCCTCGTGCAGGGCCATGAGGATGTTTTTGGAGCCGCCGCTGGTGGAAATGGCCACCGCAACATCTTCCGGCCGGGCCTGAGCGATGAGCTGACGCAGAAAAATAGCCTCGGTTCCTACGTCGTTGGCAATGGCGGAAAGGTTCGCCGGCTCCAGCGCCAGCGAGATGGCCGGAACCGGCCTCCAGTCCCCCGGAGGATCCACACAGTCGAGCGCAAAATCGTTGGCGTCCGTAGCCGAGCCGCCGTTACCGAAGAGGATAAGCTGGCCGCCGAGATTCAACCGCTCGACCATCGCGCTCACTGCCTGGGCGATGGTCTCCGACTGCTGCTGGGCCACTGCCAGCCGAAGCTCCGCGTCCTCGGCCACCTTCATGCGGATCGAGCGGGCCACCTCGGCCAGCAAGGCCCTGGTATCCTGCTTTTCACCACTCAGGAATGGGTACAAAAAGGAGCTTTCCCCGAGTTCATAGCTGCTTTCGCGGTGTTCGAAAAACACGTGCACGGTCTCCCAGAGAACATGGTAGAGAACCTCGACCATCTCCTGGTGAATGAACGGGTTCTGCGTCGGGACTTCCACCGCATAATCGCCCTCGAGTCCCGTAAGGGCAAAGGTGAGCGAACCTTTGTGTCTGGCCAGCTCGAGGGCCTCCTCAACCGCCGCATCGCCCGCCGGGGGAGCAAACCCCATCACCATGTCTTCGGGCCGAAGCAGGGCTGGTAGCCAGGAGCGGAAGTGGAGCGAGAGGTCGAGCGCAGGCAGGGCCCGCTTGCCCACAATCACTGGATGCACAAACTCCACCGCGACATGCTGCGCGTCGGTGGCATAGGCTCCCTGCCCGAAGGCCAGCAGCCGCCCGCCCGCCAAAAACCGCTCGGACATCTGATGGCAGACTCCAGCCAGTGGGTCGGCTTGCTGGTCAAAAAAACCTTTTGCCAGGGCGTTGCGCTCCTGCATCGCCCTGTGAATCTGCTGGGACATCATACGGGTCATAGAAGTCCGCCGAGGTTACTGCGAGGGATTCGGGCCGGCCAGCCACCCTGCTTTAGAGTACTTTGTTACTGGTACAGAGCCACCAGCCAGCAGGGCTCAACTGGGTCACATTCTATCTTCCTTCTAGCTTTTGCTTAACTTTTGCTACGAACTCCTCCGGGTTTCTGGGGGCTATCGTCACATATTTCAGCAGCCCCTTTTTCTTTCGGGTGCTTACCAGCCCCCATAGCTTAAAGACAGTCCAGACCTCCCCTGCCCTGCCTCTGGAGCCCAGGTAAACATCTTCGATGTTCGAGAAAGGAATACGCCTTACGGTAAAACCAAGGAGGGTTATTTCCACCGCATCCGCAGTAATTTTATAGCCGAACATACTCACCTCTCCCCGGAGCGGAGTCTTTACCTGTTCAGTACGCCTCTCAGCAAATCCTGGGCAGGGGGTCGCCGACCAGCATGTCCACCACCCGGCTCGAGCCATAGCCGCTTACGGTGTAGACCACGCCCGCAGGGTTCTCCACCGCCTCGCCAATCAGGGTGGCTTCTTCCCCGCCGGGAACCGCACGCACAGCTTCCAACGCCACTTCGATGTACTCTGGCGCCACAATGGCAATGAACTGACCTTCGTTGGCAATATGCAGCGGGTCGAGGCCCAGAATCTCGCAGGCCCCCCGCACCTCGTCGCGGATTGGGACGCGATCTTCGTAGAGCTTAAAGGCGAGTCTGGCTTCCTTAGCCAGCTCGTTGAGGGCGGTGGCTACGCCCCCACGGGTAGGATCACGCATCCAGCGCAGTCCTGGCGCAGCCGACTGAATCAGGGCCTCGACCAACGGCCAGACCGAGCGGGTGTCGGACTTCAGATCGGCCTCGAGGTCGAGTTCCCCTCGAGCCAGCAGAATCGTGATGCCATGATCGCCAATCGGGCCGGAGAGCAGCACCCGGTCGCCAGGGCGCACCGAGGTTGCCGATAGCGAGACCCGGCTGTCCACCAGTCCGATGCCGCTGGTGCTGATGTAGAGCCCATCGGCCTTGCCATGCTCGACCACCTTGGTGTCGCCCCCCACCACCTGCACCCCGGCGGTCTGGGCGGTTCGTTGAATGGCCTCAAGCTCTCCCTGCAAGGTTTGAACCGAGAGTCCTGCCTCCAGAATCAGGGTTGAGAGCAGCGCCAGCGGCCTGGCCCCCGAGACGGCCAGATCATTGACCGTACCGTTGACGGCGAGTTCCCCAATCGAACCCCCTGGAAAGCGCAAAGGCTTGACCACGAAGCTATCGGCGGTGAAGGCCAGAGACGTACCGCTCAGACTGAGCAAGGCTGCATCTTCCAGCGTTGGGTTGCCCAGGATGGGTGCAATTAACCCTTCCACCAGGCGGCGGCTGGCCTTGCCACCCGCCCCGTGGGCAAGTTCGATCTGTGCGTCTTTGAAGCGAATGATGGGGGGTTTGGTCATAGAACTCGAGCCATTACACCTGGCCCTTTCTCTCCTTGTGTGGAAGGTGGGGGATGAGGGGTGTTGCGCCAGCGCGAAGCGAGGCGAAGGTCTTTTGCACTCGAAACATCTGCGGGTTCTGCCAGCTCGACCCCTCACCGAGCCGCTGCCATAAGGGGAGAGAGACTGGGAGGAAGTGCGGTTCAGGTTTCAAGTTAACTAATCCCCAGAGACCAGTTCGGTGCGGTGCACATAGTTGAAGTAGGCTGCACAGGCGCCTTCGCTCGAGACCATCAGTGCGCCAATCGGATGCTCGGGCGTGCACTCTTTGCCAAACAGCTTGCACTGGGGCGGCTTGAGCACACCCTTCAGTACCTCGCCGCACTGGGCTGCTTTGGGATCGGTAACCCGCACACCCGCCACCTCGAACCGGGCCTCGGTATCCCACGGGGCGTACTCGGGGCGCAGCCTGAGGGCCGACTGGGAGATGAACCCCAGCCCTCGCCACTCGAAGTAGGGGCGCAGCTCGAAAACCTGGGCCATCGCGCCCAGCGCAGCGCGGTTGCCGTCCCAGGGCACCACCCGCTCGTACTGGTTCTCCACTTCGGCCCGGCCCTCGTTTAGCTGGCGCAGTAACATCACCATGCTTTGCAACAGGTCAAGCGGCTCGAAGCCCGAGGTAACCACGGGCTTGCCGTACTCCCTGGCAACGAACTCGTAGGGCCGGCAGCCGATAACCGTGGAAACGTGGCCAGGGCCGACAAAGCCGTCGAGGCGGAGGTCGGGCGAGTCCAGGATGGCCCGCAGGGCCGGGACGATGGTGACATGGTTGGAGAACACGGAGAAGTTCTCGATCCCCATCTTCCTGGCCCGCATCAGCGTGAGGGCGGTGGAGGGCGCGGTGGTCTCAAAGCCAATGGCAAAAAAGACCACCTGGCGTTCGGGGTTCTTCTCTGCAAGCTTGAGCGCATCCAGAGGAGAGTAGACCATGCGGATGTCTGCCCCCCTGGCTTTGTGCTCGAGGGGTGTCCCCATCTGGCCCGGCACCCGCATCATGTCCCCAAATACGGTCAGAATCACCTGAGGGTCTTGTGCGAGTTTGAGACCGTCGTCTACCCGGCCCATTGGCAGCACACAGACCGGGCAGCCGGGGCCGTGGACGAGTT
>NZ_CALMCQ010000290.1 GCF_937863175.1 uncultured Meiothermus sp.
CCACAGCCCCTCTCCCTTCGACATCGCCCGCCGCGACGGCGCCGCCGGACCGCTCGGCGGCGTGCGCGTGCTCGACCTGAGCGCGTACATCGCCGGCCCCTACGGCTGGCCGCAAGACGTGGTAGATGCGGCTCTTTATGTGCTGGTGGCCTCTGGCCACCTGCGGGCCGAGCATCAGGGTCAGGGCCTGGCAGCCCGGCAGATCGAGCAGGGAAAGATCAACCAGACCCAGTTCCGCCTCGAGGCCGCCGTGGTCACCTTGCCGCAGAGGCTGGCGGTGCGCCGGCTGCTCAGCGAGCTGGGTATTCCTTACCGGAACGACGACGAGCCCAGCGGGTGTGCAGGGCTGGTCGAGACGCTACGCGCCCTGGCCCAGCAGGCCGGTGGGCCTCCGCCCTGCCCCGAGGCCCCCAGCCCGCCCTACCTGGCCGAGCTGGCCACCCTGCGAGGCAACGAGCTGCTGCTGGCCGTAGCCAACCAGCAGGAGCGCCTGGCGGCGGATTTCAAGCAGTGGCAGGAAGTCCGCCAGCAGATCGAAGAGCGCCTGCCCCGCTGGGCCAGCCTCGAGCGCCTCCTGTCCCACGGGGCCGCCCTGAGCGAGTTGGCCCCGCTGGCCAACCAGAAGGCCGCCCTGCTGGCCCAGCGGGGGCTGTTACAGACACCAGACCCGGTGCCCCCCCTGATGGAGCAGGCCGCCGGCCTGCTGCGGGAAAAGATCCGGACGCTTTACCAGCAGTACCAGAGCGCCTTCGAGCAGGGCATGGCCCGGCTCCAGGCCCACCCCGCCTGGCAGCCGCTGGCTTCGGCGGAAGCCGGGCGCATCCTGGAGGCACAGAACCTGCGGCCCCTGCCCGAGCCCAGGCTTGGCAACGCCCAGGAGGTGCAGAGCGCCCTCGAGGCCACAAACCTTCAGCAGCTACAAGACCGGCTGGCCGCCCTCCCCACCCGCTTTTCCGAGGCCCTGCAGGAGGCCCTGCGGCTGGCCGCTCCCAAGGCGGTCCGGCTGAGCCTTCCCAGCGCCAGCCTCCAGACCGAAGAGGAAGTGGACGAGTACCTGCAAAAGCTACGAGAGGCCATCATGCGGCACATCGCCGAGGGCAGCTCGGTGATCCTGTAGAGGTTCCAGTGGCCGTCCTGTCCCCCGACCTGCGCAACAGCCTCGAGCGCACCATCACCCAGGCCCGCGAGGCCGCCGAAGCCGCCCTAAAGGCCGCCCTGCACCACCTGGGGGTGCAGGAGGCCAGCCCCCACCCCAGCCTGAGCGAGGCCGAACGCGCCCTGCGCCGCAGACTGCGCGAAGAGCTGCGCCGCCTGGGCAGCCTGGAGCTGCTGATAGCCGAGGGCGCCTACGAGCACTGGCACCAGATGCTTTTCGCCCGCTTCCTGGCCGAGAACCACCTGCTGATCCACCCGGAATACCGCCAGCCGGTTAGCCTGCAAGACTGCAAGGAGCTGGCCCATCACGAGGGCGACCGCAACGCCTGGGCCACCGCCACCCGCTACGCCAGCCGCATGCTGCCCGGCATCTTCCGGCCCCACGACCCCCTGCTGCACCTGCGGCTGGCCCCCGAAAGCCTGGGCCGGCTGCAAAGCCTGCTCGAGTCCATCCCCCAGGTTGTTTTCACCTCCGACGACGGGCTGGGCTGGATCTACCAGTTCTGGCAGAGCAAGCGCAAGGCCCAGGTCAACAAAAGCGGGCGCAAAATTGGCGGGGCCGACCTCTCACCGGTCACGCAGCTTTTCACCGAGCACTACATGGTGGAGTTCCTGCTGCACAACACCCTGGGGGCCTGGTGGGCCAGCCGCCACCCCGAAAGCCCCCTCAACCCCCGCTTCACGTATCTGCGCCGCCTGCAGGACTCTACCCCAGCCGCCGGAGGCTTTGCCGGCTGGCCCCGGTCGGCCCGCGAACTCAAAGTGCTGGACCCCTGCTGCGGCTCGGGGCACTTTTTGGTGGCCGCCGCCGAGCTGCTGGCCGCCATGCGCTCGGAAGAAGAAGGCCTGAGCCTGCCCGAAGCTTTCGACGCGGTCTTGCGCGACAACCTCTTTGGCCTCGAGCTCGACCCCCGCTGCACCCAGATCGCCGCCTTCAACCTGGCCCTGCAAGCCTGGAAGACCGGCGGCTACCGCGAGCTACCGGTGCCCCACCTGGCCTGTAGCGGCCTGGCAGTGGGGGCCAGCAAAGAGACCTGGCAAAAGCTGGCCGCAGACAACCCCAACCTGCGCCTGGCCCTGGGCGAGCTGTGGGAGCTGTTCAAAAAAGCCCCCGACCTGGGCAGCCTGATTGACCCTGGCCGGGTTGCGGTGGGCGGCGACCTGCTCTCGGTTGTGAACTACCAGGAGGTCGAGCACCTGCTAGACCAGGCCCTGGCCAGCGAAAAAGCCAGCCCCGACCCCACCGCCGAGGTCTTTGGCGAAGCCGCCAGGGGCGTCGCCCGCGCCGCTGCCATCCTGCGCGAAAAGTACCACCTGGTCATCACCAACGTGCCCTACCTGGCCCGTGGCAAACAGAGCGATACCCTGAAGGACTACATCGAGCGCAGCTATCCCCAAGCCAAGGCCGACCTGGCCACCGCCTTCGTAGAGCGCTGCCGGGACTTTTGCCTGCCCGGCGGCAGCTATGCCCTGGTAACCCCACAGAACTGGCTGTTTTTGGGCAGTTACAAGAAGCTGCGCGAAGTCCTGCTGAAGACGCAAAGCTGGAATTTCGTTGCCAGGATGGGTACGGGCGCTTTCGAGACCATTTCGGGCGAGGTGGTCAACGTTGCCTTGCTCACCATCACCAACTCGAGCCCCACCCCCACCCACCAGATGACCGGCCTGGACGTGAGCGACCTCAAAACCCCAGCCGACAAGGCCAGGGGATTGCTCGAGGCCGAGGTGAAGGAGCTCGAGCAGGCGGGGCAGTTGAAGAATCCTGATTTGCGCATCTCGCTATCAAAGTTCTCGGCCAAGTCCCAAGTTAGACAGTTTGCAACTGCCACTGAAGGGCTGTCAACTGGCGACCGTGATAGGTTCATCCACAATTTTTGGGAACAACAGAACATTAGCGTGGCTTGGGTGAAATTTCAGACAGCAACAATGCTGGATACTGATATTGGTGGTTGCTCAGAAATACTACTCTGGGAACACGGATCAGGCACACTGTCAGAAAGTGAAACGGCCCGAGTTCAAGGAAACTCTGCTTGGGGAAGCACAGGGATTCTAGTTTCAAGAGTTCGTTCTCTACGTATTTCAAGTTACTTTGGCACTCATTACGACAAGAGCTGCGTTGCTTTGATTCCCATATCGCCAGAGGTGGTTTCTGCACTCTGGGCATTCACAAAGTCACCTGAGTTTGTGGAAGAGGTACGTAAATTAGACCAGAAACCTTATGTAACTACATCTGTGTTTACAAATTTACCCTTCGATCTCGAGCACTGGACCAAGGTCGCGCAGGAGAAGTATCCTGGCGGCCTGCCCGAGCCCTATTCCAACGATCCCACGCAGTGGCTGTTTAAGGGGACCGTGACCGATACCACCGAGGCGCTGCTGGTGGCGGTGGCCCGGCTGTTGGGCTACCGCTGGCCCGAGCAGGTTGACGATGGGCTGCCCGAGGATGCCGATGGCATTGTGTGTCTGCCTGCGGTGGCGGGGGAGCTTCCTGCGGCCGATCGTTTGCGGGCGCTGCTGGCCCGGGCCTATGGGGGGCGCTGGTCGGCCACGCTCGAGCAGGCTTTGCTGGCCTCGGTGGGGTTTGAGGGTCAGAGCCTGGAGGAGTGGCTGCGGGATGGGTTTTTTGTGCGGCACTGCAGGGTCTTTCATAACCGGCCTTTTATCTGGCACGTCTGGGACGGGCGCAAGGACGGGTTCTCGGCGCTTTTGAACTATCATCAGCTCGACCGGGCCAAGCTGGAGAAGCTGATTTACACCTACCTGGGGGCCTATATCTCGGCGCAGGAGGCCGCGGCAAAGCGGGACGAGCGGGGGGCCGATCTGCGCCTGGTGGCGGCGCTGGAGCTGAAGAAGAGGCTGGTGGCCATCCTGCACGGCGAGCCGCCCTTCGACATCTTTGTGCGCTGGAAGCCGCTGCACCAGCAGCCCATCGGCTGGGAGCCCGACCTGAACGACGGGGCGCGGCTGAACATCCGGCCCTGGGTGAGGGCCGGGGTGCTGCGGGCCAG
>NZ_CALMCQ010000291.1 GCF_937863175.1 uncultured Meiothermus sp.
ATGGGGCGCCACATCCCAAGCATCATCGCACCTTCCCAAGAGCTTATCCCTGACCGGCGTGACCCATACTTTAGTCCCCCAGACTGGGCGCAGTGGCCGTTTGAAGACTGGGCCATGCCCAGGGATGATAACCAGAATGGCTCCCTGCTAGCCGAAAAGTACGAGGTTCAGGAAGCTCTCAGTTTCTCGAACACCGGCGGCGTTTACAAGGCCAAAGACCGGAGATCAGGGAAAACCGTAGTTGTCAAGGAGGCCCGCCCTTTCACCAACTTCAGCGCCGCAGGCGGCTATGACGCGGTGGATCTACTGCGCAAAGAATGGGATATTCTCGAGCTCCTTAAGGACACCGGTGTTGCGCCAAAACCGGTCGAGCTATTCCAGGAGTGGGAGCACCACTACCTTGTTGAAGAGTACATTGAGGGGGTCGACATCCGCACGGCGCTGTTCAAGAGATCTCACCCTTTACTGCGGCTACATCCCAACCGCCGGGACTCGGCAAGCTACCTCCGATCCTTCTTCCGGCTCTTCCGAAGCCTAGCCCAAGCGATGCAAAAAGTGCACCAGCAGGGCGTTCTCCTCGGCGACCTGTCGGCCAATAATTTGCTAATCAAGCGGAATTCTTACCGCGTCGTGCTAATCGACTTCGAGGCGTCGCTACGGGAGTCATCCGAAGGGGGGCTGCACGGCTGGCTCGGCCAGCCCACCTTACTGTATACGCCCGGGTTTCGCCGGATGGATCGGGCCTCCGAGCGGGTTTATGACGACAGTGATGATCTATTCAGCCTGGCAAGCATCATGTGCTACTACATCTACCCCATCAGCGCCTACTCCGTCCTGCGCAGCGACCTGTTTAACACGGTCTACCGGGAACTGATTCACGACATGGGCTGGCCAGAGGAGCTTCACACTTTCCTGGAAGCGATCATAAAGGGCCGAGTCAGCCTAAAGGAGGTTCTCGCCTACCTCGAGCGCGAGGAGGCAGGGCTGGTGCAGGAGATTCGAGCACCGTTACAGGCCCGTAATAGCGAAGGGCGCAAGCCAGCGGCTGGTCGGGGTCGCGGTGGTAACGGGCGCGTCCGCCGGGGCGCGGCAGAAAACCTGGGCTTCGGCGCACAGACCAGGCAGGAGCTGCGCGGCTGGGTCGGGGAGATGACGCTCTTCATCGAGGAGGCCGCCGACCCCTCCAGGGCCACCCTCTTCCCTACCGACCCCTTCGCTACCCTCACTAACCCGCTGAGCCTGGGCTTCGGCGCTGGCGGGGTGCTCTACGCGCTGCAAAAAGCCGGGCACCCGCTTTCAAACAGCTGGAGGCAGTGGTTTGTGCAGCGAGCGGAGAAGGCCGATGCCACCGACTACCCCCCGGGGCTACTCACCGGGCTGGCGGGGCTGGCCTTGGTCCTGTTGGAGCTCGGGGAGG
This sequence comes from uncultured Meiothermus sp., assembly GCF_937863175.1. Taxonomy (GTDB): domain Bacteria; phylum Deinococcota; class Deinococci; order Deinococcales; family Thermaceae; genus Meiothermus. The sequence goes on from NZ_CALMCQ010000291.1 coordinate 1,418, forward strand.
TGGAGGCCGGGGTGCGGTTGCTCGAGCGGGCCAATCACCATCCCCGCCTCGAGGCCGACTATACCTTCTACTACGGCACGAGCGGGGTGGGGTTGGCCAACCTGAAGTTCTACCTGGTCACGGGGGACGGCAGCTATTTCGACAGCGCCACCAGGCTCTACCAAAGGCTAAAGGAGACCGCGCAGCTCGCCAACGAGACGGCCTTCTGGACCAACGACTTCACTGGTACGACGCCTTTCTCAGGACTTGGCTTCGGACAGTCGGGGGTGGCCCTCTTTCTCCTGCGGATGCACCAGCTCCTGCAAGATGACGCGCCATCGCGGCTGGGCCAGGCCGCACTGCGCGCGGACTTGGCCCATGCAGTTACCGTGGAACCCGGGGTGGTGAGCTTCCGACACGAGGGAACTCTCGAGCCCTACCTCGAGGTCGGCGGCGCGGGGATCGCCAAGGTACTACTGCGCTACGGCTGGTTCGAGCAGGCGCGCCCGGTGCTAGCTGACCTCTACCGCAAGTACTTCGTGCTGCCCGGATACCTATTCGGCGCCAGCGGGGTTATCGACGCCCTTCTCGACGCCTACCTTTTCACCGGAGATCCCGGCTACCTCCGCAAGCTGCGGCGCCCCCTCGACGGCCTAGGCCAGCTGCATCTTTTCCGTCCTAAGGAGGCTAGCCGCTTTGTCGCTCCCGATAAGATCCCCAATGGCATCGCAGTGCCGGGCGAGGGTTTACTGCGGATCTCGTGCGATTTTGGAACCGGCTGCGCGGGCGTGCTGCGGGGGCTGCACCGGTTGTTGAGTCTGGACCGGGCCGACTTCATGCTGGACGAGGTGGATACCTATGAGAATCTTCTGGAACCTGTTGGGCAAGCGAAAACCAGAGTTCCTGCTATTGCTGGCCCTTAGCAGTCTGGCCAGCGCCACCGAAGCCCTGCTACACCCGCTGATGCTGAAGTGGATCTTCGACGCGGGGGTAATAGCCCAGGACTTCCAGCGTTTCCTGTTTTTGAGCCTGGGCTACCTGGCCCTAGGCCTGGTCCTGGTGGGCTTGTTCTACCTGACATCGCTGTGGCGCAAAGCCCTCGGCAACCGGGTCATCCTCGACCTCGAGGGGCAGCTATTACAGCAGAGCCTGCTCCAGGACTGGAAGGCGTTTCAACGGGAAGGACCGGGGTCCTTTGTAAGCCGCATCCACCGGGATACCCTCGAGGGCTTTGCCCCTGCGCTTAACTTGGTGCTGAGTGTTGTACAGCAGGCGCTGGCCGCACTGGTCTTTATTGGGGTTTTATTCTACCTGTCCTGGCAGGCTGCCCTGGTTCTCCTGCTGATCGCTCCGCCGCTGGTCTGGGTCGCCCAACATATCGGCAAACGGGTCCGCAAGGCCACCTCGGAGGAACGCGAGCGCGAGGCGCGTTTTGTTCAGGTGCTTACCCAGACCCTCTCGGCCTTTCGCATCTTGCGGGCCCTGGTTCCACTGCAGCCGCCGACTCTCGCCACTAACCGCCAGGCCCTCGGCGCCTATCTGGACAGCACCTACAAGAACCACCAGCTCCTCACGCTACAGCAGACCTGGAATGACCTGTTCATGAACCTCGCTAACACCCTGTCGCTGATTGTGGGTGGCTACTTTGTGCTGATACGCGAGCTGACCTTCGGCGGCTTTCTGGCCTTCGTAAATGCTTTCTGGCGCGCGGTGGGAAATATCTTCAGCATCCTCAATACAGTCCCGGAGTTCCACCGCTACGCCGAGATCCTGGAGCGGATCGAGGCGCTGGCTTCCCTTACACCTACCCCCTACGCCCGTCCCTCTCCAGTTGCCCGCGTGCAGAATGCTCGCCTGTCTTATGACGGCAAGGCGGTGCTGGACATTTCCCGGTTCGAGGTTCGGCCGGGTGAGCGCCTGCTGCTGCAAGGCCCAAATGGATCAGGAAAAACCTCCCTGCTGCACATCCTCTCTGGCTATATGGCCCCCGACCAGGGTGAGGTGGCCTTGCCGGAGCGGGTAGCCTCGCTGACCGCCCCCGTAGAGCTACCCCCCTTACCGGTAAAAGAACTCATACCTGACCCGGCTCTCCGAGAGGCTCTGGGGCTGGCGGAGGTTGTGGACCAGGATGGGGAGACGCTTTCCTCCGGCCAGAAACAGAAGGCTGCCATCGGGGCGCTCTTGTCCCAGGAAGCAGATCTTTATATCCTCGATGAGCCTCTGGCCAACCTGGACGATCAGAGTAAGGGAAAAGTTATGGAGCTGATCCTAAAGCAAACCGCTGGCAAGACCCTGTTGGTGGTTTTACATGGCGAGGAAGAGTTCCACTCCCGCTTTGATCGGACCGTCAACATGGTTGAGATGCAGGGAAGTGCTCTGCGTAATTTGGTCCAGTAGATCTGTGGCATCGGCTCGAAAAGCACTAGACGTTGCTCGTGGCAAAACCAAGGTGCACGTCAAAAGCCCTGTAACCGGTGATGTCCTCCATTTGCTCGCGGCAAAGGTCGGGGAAGTTGTCAGCGCGGGTCAGGTTCTGGCCACTATCGCGCCGACCCGGACCGTACTCGAGCACACCCCGGCAGATGGCGGCGTCTTTCCGGAGTCGTATGACGCAGTCTACGGCTTTGCTGGTATCGGCAGGTACTTACTGCGCGCTGCAGAGGACAACCCCGAGGCAGCAGCGGTGTTGCGCGAACTGCTGACAACCCTGGTGCGCTGGAGCAGAAAACCGCCGCCGGAAGGCTTCTGGACCCCTCCTGGCAAGGCGCGCGCTTTTGAGCTCGAAGACCTGCCCGAGAAGCTCTACGGCTACCTGACACTCGGCCTGGCGCATGGTATTCCGGGCCCCCTGGCGCTGCTGGCTCTGGCGCATGAAGCCAGAGTTGGCGTGGATGGTCTGCACGATGCGGCCCAGGCCCTGGTAACGGAGCTGCAAAGCGCTATGCGCGTGACCCCCTGGGGCCCAGATGTGCCATATCACCGCTTCCTTGCCACCGATCTGGCTCCCCAGGCGAGCCTCTCACGCGCCGCCTGGTGCTATGGCAATCCCGGCGTGGCACGGGCAGTCCAGCTAGCGGCGCGCGCTTTCGGCGAGGCGGAATGGTTCAGGCTGGCCGACTCGCTGATGATCTCGGCGCTGACCCGGCCCGAGGAGTTCAGGCAGGTAATCTCTCCCACTTTCTGTCACGGTGAGGCCGGGCTGGTGCAGCTGCTTGCCCGCTTTCTGTCAGATCGGAGCGAGCCCGAACCCAGGCTCGAGCAAGCCTTAGCAAGCCGGGTAAGCCGCCTGATCGAGTCTTTTGATGAGAACGCGCCCTTCGGTTACCGCAACCTCGAGCGAGGCGAAGCGCCGACCGACAGCCCTGGCCTGCTCTCCGGCGCTGCCGGCGTCGCACTGACCCTGCTTTCCCTTACCGACCCGGCTGATGCCGACTGGGACGAAGTGTTGCTGGTCAGCTAGGAGAGGAGACTTTGTGCTGAGCATCGAAGCCGTCACCGTCCGCTATCCACGCCTGGAGCGCCCTGCTCTGGATGAGGTTTCCTTCCAGGTCAACCCTGGGGAGATCGTCGCGCTTCTGGGCCCCAACGGCTCGGGCAAGACCACCCTGATGAAGGCGATCTGCGGCCTGGTCAAACCGGCTGCCGGAAAGGTCAGGGTTGGCGAGGTTGACGTGCTGGCCGCCCCGGAAGAGGCCCGCTCCAGGCTCGGCCTGCTGATCCACGCCGAGCGCAGCTTCTACTACCGGCTCAGCGGTTTTCAGAACCTGCTGTTTTTTGCCGGTATGGACAACCTCTTCGGCGCGGAGGCGCGCACCCGGATCGACCGGCTACTGGCGCGTTTTGGGCTTCAGGAGGCCCGAGACCTGCCGTTCATGAAGTACTCGCTGGGCATGCGCAAAAAGCTCTCACTCGCCCGCCTGCTCCTGCGCAACCCGGACCTGGTTCTGCTCGACGAGCCCACCGCCAATCTGGATCCCGCCAGCGTCCGGGAGGTGCTGGAGCACCTGCGCGAGCTGCGCAGGGAAGGCAAGGCGGTGCTGCTGGCCAGCCACCAACTGAGCGAGGTTGAGCGGGTCGCCGATCAGATCGCGCTGCTGCGCACGGGCCGCCTGCTGGCCTTCGATCAGATCGAGCAGCTCAAGCAGCGTCAGCACGGGCCCAGGTTGCAGCTAGTTTTCGCCGGGCCGGTCTCTGCCGCCGCGCTGCGCAGGCTCGAGCGCCTGCCCTTCCCAGTGCCTCGCGTAGAGGTCCAGGATGCGCCCGGCTTTCAGGGTAAACTGCGGGTCGCGCGGAAAAATCCAGGTGCGATGTTGCCAGGGACGAATAGCGTCGTCGTTCAGCCACCGCCATACCGTTTTGCCGCTCAAGGTCGCCACGATGCCTGAGCGCTGCACCTCTCGCGCGATATCCGCGGCGCTCAAGCGCGATAGCGGCAAGCCGAGTTTGAAGGGTAACTCACAGGCGATGGCTTTGACCTGCACGACCACCTCTGGGGGGGAAAACCGGGGGGCGGCCCGGCCGGGGTCGCTCTTCCAACCCCGGCAGTCGCTCCTGGAAGAACCGCTTACGCCAGAGACTGACCACATCGCGTCCGATACCCAGGTAAGCGGCGATCTCATTATTGGACTGCCCGTCCGCGGCTAGCAGGATCATCTTGGCGCGCAAGACCTCGAAATACGGCAACGTATACCTTCGTGTGCGTCTTTCCAGAACCTTTCTTTCCTCCGCGGAAAGCTTGATCTGAAACGGGCTGACCCTGGGCATGCCGACCATCCTCCTCAACATGACCGTAGCAGATAGAGCAGATAATGACAACGATGTATACGTAGCCATATTTATGCGGAAGACTACTAAGATTTGCACCCCAACTGCGGTATAACACTCCCAATTTGGTCGCATTTCGCCGCAATGTTCGAACCTGACAACCAAATATCGTTTTCACCCAAAACCTCCCCCCTCCACTCGATCCGGGAGGCCAAAACTATTCGTACCCTGGCTTGGAGTACCCGCATATTGCACCTATCCTGCACCCGCGATTTTATCAGATTCCATCAGATAAGGTTCCCTCAAACCCCGAACCCTGGTCAAACTCCGGGGGTGTTTGATAGGCTAGGCTGCAATCATGACTCTGGCTGTCCATCCCCCGGCCACTGGGGGCACGCTCTCGGTTCAACACATCGTCAAGAAATTTGGCGATTTCACCGCGCTGGATGGGGTAAGCCTGGAAATCCGGGCGGGGGAGTTTTTTACCCTGCTGGGGCCTTCGGGCTGCGGCAAGACCACTTTGCTGCGCATTATTGCGGGCCTCGAGGTTCCCTCCCAGGGCCAGATCATGTTGCTAGGGCAGGACCTCGCGGGTCTGCCCGCCAACCGGCGCCCGGTCAACACCGTTTTTCAGAGTTATGCGCTTTTCCCCCATCTTTCGGTCTGGGAGAACATCGCCTTTGGCCTCAAAAGCCGCCGCATGGACAAAACCGAGGTCGAACGGCGGGTTCGGTATGGCCTGGAAATCTTGCAGCTCGAGAAGTTCGCCCAGCGCTTCCCCCACCAGCTTTCGGGGGGGCAGCGGCAACGGGTCGCGCTGGCCAGGGCCCTTGTTAATGAACCCCAGGTGCTGCTTCTGGACGAGCCCATGAGTGCGCTGGACGCCAAGCTCCGGGCCGAGGTGCAGATCCAGTTGCGGCGTCTCCAGCAACAACTGGGTATGACCTTTATTCTGGTCACGCACGACCAGGACGAGGCCATGGCGGTCTCGGATCGCCTGGCTCTGATGCGGATGGGCCATGTCGAGCAGACCGGAACCCCCGATGAGGTCTACGAGCGCCCCCGCACCCGCTTTGCCGCCGAGTTTCTGGGCGCAGCCAACCTCTTCCAGGGAAGCCGCCTCAGTGGTGGGGTAGAGACCGGCTTTGGCCGGTTTGCCCTGGGCAAAACGCCGGGCTGGGACGAGGGCTATGTGGCGATTCGCCCCGAGCGGGTGCGGCTCCCGCAGGTAGAGCCCAGGCAGAACGGCCTGCGGGTTCGGGTTCGGGAGGCGGTCTACCGGGGCTCGTATCAAGAAGCCTGGCTCGAGCCCAGCTCCGGCGCAGCCGCGCAACCCGGCGATCAACGCGGTTCACGCGATTTACGCATCCGCACCGCGCCCCACCCCACCCTGCAAGTCGGGCAGGAAATCTGGGCCGAGCTTCCGGTGGAGGCACTGGTGGTGCTGGATGAGTAATCTGATGGTCTGGTTCGGCGAACTCACCACGCCCGCCAGGCTCTACCGCCGGGGGCTGTGGTTCTTGCTGCCCGCCGTGGTCTGGATCCTGGGCCTGCTGATCATTCCGGGGCTGGCACTGGTGGCCCTTTCCTTTGCCGAGCGTGGGCAGTTTGGCGAGGTGGTCTGGAACTTCAACCTGGAAAACTACGCCCGCCTGCTGGGGTTTGGCATCTTTGGCTGGACGCCCGACATCATCATGGTTCTGCTGCGCAGCATCTGGGTGGCCCTCATCACCACCCTGATCTGCGTGGTGCTGGCCTATCCACTGGCCTTTTTCATCGCCACCCGCCCCCCCCAGACCCGCTACATCTGGCTGGCCCTGGTGATCATTCCCTTCTGGACCAACCTGGTGATCCGCACCTATGCCTGGCAGATGCTGCTCTCCCCCGACCTGCCCTTCGCACAGATAGCCCTGGCCCTGGGCCTGCTCGAGCCCAACTCCAGCCTCTACCCCAGCCAGCTTGCCGTCTATATCGGCATGGTCACGGCCTTTTTGCCTTTTGTGGTGCTGCCGCTGTTTGCCTCGGTGGAGCGGCTGGACTGGAGCCTGGTCGAGGCCTCGCAGGATCTCTACGCCAGCCGCATCCGCAGCTTTTTCCAGGCGGTCTGGCCCCAGACCCTGCCGGGCCTGACGGTGGGCATCATTCTGACCTTTATCCCCGCGATGGGTATGTTTGTCGTCCCCGACCTGCTGGGCGGGGCCAGACACCTGCTGGTGGGCAACCTGATCCAGCAGCAGTTCTTCGCCAGCCGCGACTGGCCTTATGGCGCGGCAATCAGCCTGGGCCTGATGGTCATGACCCTGATCGGCCTGGCGGTCTACCGCCGCCGGGCCAAGGATGCGGAACTGGTATGAGAGAGACGTTGGGCGTCAACGGTCGAGCGCCGAGAACCGTACCGTCCCTCGACTCTGGATATCCTGATGCTGGAAATTGGCGGTACGCTCGGAGGTCAGACCGTCGGGGCACGCCGATGCAAACCGCAAAAATGCATCTCGTAAAAACCACAACCGAAATTGGTATTCTGGACGCCCCCAGACCCTCGATCCTGGACGCAGCCGGAGGCAGTCTATGCGCCTGAACCCCCTGGTCGGCCTGACCGCCATCGCGACCCTGGCCTTTTTGTACCTGCCGATGCTGGCGGTAGCGGTGCTGTCGTTCAACCAGACCCGCTTTGGCACGCAGTGGACTGGCTTTACCTGGGACTGGTACATCCGGCTGCTCAACAACCCCGATATCCAGGAGACCGCCCGCAATACCTTGTTTCTGGCCCTGGTCTCCACCCTGATTGCAACCGTGCTGGGCACCATGCTGGCCCTGGCCCTCGAGCGCTACCCCTGGCCCAAGCGAAGCCAGGGTGTACTCGAGAACATCCTCTACCTGCCCATCATCACCCCCGATATCATCTTTGCGGTGGCGCTGGTGGTGGCCTTTGGCGCGTTGCGCACCGTCTCCGGCATCTTCGAGCTGGGCATGACCACCATGATTCTGGGCCACGTAACCTTCCAGACTGCCTTTGTGGCCCTCACGGTGCGAAGTCGGCTCAAGAGCTTAGGGCACGACCTCGACGAGGCCGCCCGCGACCTCTACGCCGACTATGGCTACTATCTGCGCCGGGTTCTGCTCCCGCTGCTGGCCCCCGGCATTGTGGCCGGGGCCATGCTGGCCTTCACGCTCTCGCTCGATGACTTTGTCATCAGCTTTTTCACCGCCGGCCCCACCTCCCAGACCCTGCCCCTGCTGATCTATGCCTCAGTGCGGCGGGGCGTAACTCCCGAAATACATGCCCTGTCCACCCTGATTTTTCTGGCTACGGTACTGCTGGTGCTGGCCTCGACCCGCCTGGTTCGCCGCTGAGGGATTGGGTCGTTCTTTATGGCCCCCAAGTCCACCCCTGAAGGGGTGAGAGCAGGTGCAAAACCATCCGTGCGCCCGTGCACCCTCGATGGAAATTTCGGCTGTGGTTGTTGCGAGATGCACCTTTTGGGTTTGCGTTGGTACCGCTTTGGCGCCAGGCCTCGAGCGCATGACAAATTCCTAAACCCGGAGATGACAGCCACAAGATTTGTTGTGTCTGACACAGCTTTCTGCTATGGGCGATGGGCGACTTCTGCAAGAGGCCGGTTGACCCCGTCCCTTGCAAATACCCCTGCGCGTCCCTAAACTGTCAACAAACCCCTAGGAGGTAGCACCCATGAGACATCTACTGGCTCTTTTAATCCTGCTGACTTTGCCACTGGCCTTTGCACAACAACGCGAGATGCGGCTGTTTATCTGGTCGGAGTACATGGATCCGGCCATCATCAAAGCCTTTGAGCAGCGCTTTAATGTGCGGGTGCGGATTGACCTCTACGAGTCCAACGAGGATATGCTGGCCAAGCTGCAGGCCGGTGGGGTCTCGCAGTACGACGTGATTGTACCGGGTGACTACATCATCCCCACCCTGATCCAGCTCCGGCTGATCCAGCCCCTCGACAAGAGCAAAATCCCCAACATCAGGAATCTCGAGCCCCAGTTCGCCAACCCGCCGTTCGACCCCGGCAACCGCTTTAGCGTGGCCTACCAGTGGGGGATGTCGGGCCTGATGTACCGCAAAGACCGCGTACCCACCCCCACCAGCTGGAGCGTAATTCTGGGGCCGGGGGCCAACCAGCCTTTTGTGATGATGGACTCCATCCGCGAGATGATGGGGGCTGCCCTGCGCTTTCAGGGCCGATCCATCAATTCCAGGAATGCAGCCGAGGTGCGGGCTGCCGGCCAGGTGCTGCTCAATGCCAAGCGCAACCCCCGCTTCCTGGGCTTTGAAGGAGGCGTGGGGGCCAAAAATCGCCTGGTGGCCGGAACCGCCACCTATGCCGTGGTCTACAACGGCGATGCCCTCAGGGCTGCCGCCGAGAATCCCAATGTGGGCTTTGTGGTGCCCCGCGAAGGAGCCGCGCTCTTCCTGGACAATCTGGCCATTCCGGCCCGGGCGCCCAACCCCGAGGCCGCCCACCAGTTCATCAACTTCATCCTGGATGCCCGCATCGGCGCCCAGCTTTCCAACTTCAACCGCTACGCCACCCCCAACCGGGCCTCACTGCCCTTCATCACCCCCGCCGACCGCCGGAACCCCGCCATCTACCCCGATGCCGCGACCATGAAGAAGCTCGAGTTCGTCCTGGATCTGGGACGCGATACCCGTCTCTACGACGAGGTCTGGACAGCGGTAAAGGCCCGCTAAAAATACAGGTTCATCCCCAGGTCGAAGCGAATCAGGGCCGCCAGGGGAAGCAGATACATGCTGCCCTGGGGTATTTGCCGGGCTACCGAGACCCCAGGGCCATACTCCAGATACAGCCCGAACCCCGGCACCGGACGCCACTCGAAGCCCACCAGACCCCTCACATACAGGTCGAAGAACTCCCGGTTGGCCCAGTAGGTGGTTCCCACTCCGAAATACCAGGCCGAGCCCCTGGCATCGGTGGGCCGCCGGGCATATACATCGGCTCCGTAAATCCCGCCGCTGCTCTCCGGCAACCCGCCCACCCGCACCCCCCAGTCGGCGTGGTTGTAGCCCAGGTGCAACCCCCCCAGTAACACCGCCGCTCTAGGGCTGTGCTCCGTAGTATCGGGCGATCGCCCGAAGACCGCTGGCCTGGCCGGGGTCTTCCAGCAGTATCAGAGTTGTGTAATCTGAAACACGCCCATGCTGCTGCCTAGTTAACCTTACCTCCACCGGCGGGCGCTCCCCACAGCGGAAGGTGGCGTGGAAGTATTCAATTACCGCTGTGCCGGAAACGTACATGTTTCCGCCACCATAGTAGCCCGCCCAGCCCGTCATTCTCCTGGTTAGATCTACGGCCTCCTCTTTTGGGGGGCTAATCGCAGGCTTTTCGGCTCGGAACTCTATCTTGTAGGGAGCAAGCCTGGTAAAACGAACGGGTTCCCGGCTGTTTGGTAATTCGTATTCCACACCGGAAATTTCAAATCCGGGGTCGATCTCGAGGGTTACCTGTACCCCCGCAGGGCAGACCCGCGCCTCTACTGGGTAGTAGTGAACACTGAAACCCGTGGGGGCTGGGGCCATTCGGATACAGCCCACCAACGGGAGGGCCAGCCCCAGCAATACGGCCACAACCAACAAACCTCCCCAGATTCGCATCGCCTACCTCCATCCACGACTGTGCCCCCCAGCAGCAGGCTTTCGCTGCCAGGGGGTGTGAAGGAACTGCGTTTCACTGGGGGAAGTCCGTTACCTCGATCCGCAGCCCACTGGGCAAGCCGGCATCTTCGGTGATGGTCAGGCCCCTCTTTGAGTCAAAGGCACCATGGGAGTAGGCAAACTGATAAGTCACAGGGCTTCTCCCAGGTTCGCACTGCCAGGTGAGATCTACCGGGACGCTCGAAAAGCGGGGAGGAGGAGGGCCTAAAAGCGAATACCAGGTTGAGTTGGGCGCTGGATTGAAGGCTGGTATACGCTGGGCCACACCTACTGGGAGGCTAGTTCTGCCATCCCGCTGTTCTTTCACCGGGATGTACGATATACTGCCCACGGTGTCCCGATTGCTGGTCAGTAAGACGTGTTCACATACCCCTTTTGCCTCGTACTTAATCCAGATGGATAATGGTCCGAGAGTGCAAGCAGTTAGGAGTGGCATCAAGATCAGGAGCACCAGCCCAACCAGATAGCGATTTACCGGCTTCACCACAGCTCACCTCCTTGTACATGCCATATGTTCCACTGTAGTGCGCCTGCATATCGGTTACATTTACTAAAACTAAGGGGAAACCAGCGGGAAATCGGTTACCTCGATCCGCAACCCACTGGGCAGGCTGGCGTCTTCGGTGATGGTCAGGCCCTTACTTGGGCCAGCCGACATATGAATATGCGTGAATTGAATTCGCTCTGACTGTTTGTCTGGAAGGCAGCGCCACAGAAGATCAACTTCAAGTTTGGTTCCGGGCGTTAACAGACCCCCACCAGATATGAAGTACCAGGTTGAGTGAGGAAGCTGATTTGGCTCGGGAATGCGCACTGCCTGGCCTGTAGGCAGAAGCACTGAGTCAGTGCGGCCATTTTCTCTGGCAGCAATATAGCCCAATCCCCAGTTAGTGTCCTGGTTGGAATTCCGGTTGTTGGTTACTTCCACGCCATTGCACACGCCGTTTGCTTTGTATTCAACGCGAATATGGGGAGCATAGTGAAGAGAGAGTACAGGGCATGCCGTAAGACCCAAGGAGAGCACGGCCAGACACCACTTTATCCCTTTCACTGCCCATCACCTCCTGTACATGCCATATGCACCACTGTAATGAGCTTGCATATCGGTCACGTTGACGAAGCTACCGGCTCGAGGGTCTTTCTTCCAGTTATCTTGATGATTCGTAATCCACAACATAACGTTGGCCGCGAACCATCCCTCATGCACGATGTAGGCCTGGGACATGGCGTAATGGCCTTCAAGCCCCGCGTGTCCGCCAGTGGGGTACATCGCAATTACTGGTTCGTTGTCCCGGCCAATTTTCCCACGCGCAATATCGCGCACCCGCCAGGTGTGCTGGCTGAAGTCTACCCATGCTATGGGAACACCAACTATGGTCAGTGCGCCAGCAGTGTAGACAAAACCGACAAAGGCCTTGTGGCTACCGCGCATCTCCCAGTTTTTGCCCTCCGCGCTGGCGTTATCTCGAATCCAGTTGTTTGCACCGGGAATCATGTTGGTGTCGCGGGTCATGCCGCCGCCCATGAAGAACCAGGTATCGGTGTAGCGCCCTATGCGCGGCTGGTAGACACTCCCACTGCCAGTAGAACCCAACAGCACCGGGTCAAACATATGGTGGGCCACATGCCATGCCGAAGGAGGGGGTGTCTCGTTAGCATTGACAAAGTTGATGTTTTGCCCGCTCCCAAAAGCATTCCTCTGGGTGGCATACCAGGCAAACACACGCACAATGGACATGGGACCGCAGCCGAGATGAGGTAGAGGCAGCAGTCCGGTAGCCCCAAAATCCCAGGCCCCCCAGTAGCCACCACTGGGCACATTGCGATAGTTTTCAATCCACTGGTTATTACCCAGCGCATCGGCATTGCGCATGTCGTTCCCGATGCGGCATCGGTTGCCATTCGGACAGTCGCTGGTGTCCTCGGGGTTGTCGGGGTTGTAGTTCGAGGGCTGGCTGATGGGGTTGTTGTTGCGGTCTTTCCGCACCACGCTGGCGTAGCCCATGCCCGCGCAGAACCAGCCCATGCACCAGGCCCGCTCGTTGGTGTAGTTAGCGCT
>NZ_CALMCQ010000292.1 GCF_937863175.1 uncultured Meiothermus sp.
CTTTGCGCTTACAGGGCAGGCCAGTGCGGCCGTAAGCGCTCAGCTCGAGCTGGAAATAACCTGGCCCCCCGCCAGGCTGCTGGTAGCTCTGGTCAGACAGGGTAGAGCCACCAGCCTCAACCGCTCGTTCCATTACCTCCCGTATGGCCCGGTGGAGTCGCTTCACCTCTAGTGAGGAGAGGGTCTTGCTGGGCCGCTCGGGGTGAATCTGGCTCAGCCACAGCGACTCATCGGCGTAGATGTTGCCCACGCCGGCCACCGCCTCTTGCCCCAGGAGCACCTCTTTGATTTTGCGGGAAGTTTGCGCCAGCGATCTTTGGAAGCTTGTCAGGGCGAAGCTTTCCGAGAGGGGTTCGGGCCCCATGCGCTTCAGGAGGCCAATTTCACCGTAATCCCCCGCTTCTACCACCCACCACTTCCCAAAGCGACGGGGGTCGGTGTAATACAGGGTCTGGCCGGGTAGTTGCAGGGTTACTCTGGTGTGGCGGTGCGGTTCAAAACGGAAGCCTCCGGTCATGCCCAGATGCACGATGATTTCTAGTTTTTTATCCAGATGCCAGATCAGATATTTCCCCCGGCGTGAGCTGCCCAACACCTGGCGTCCCTCGGCCAGTTCGGTGCCGCGATAGCGGGCGGGGTCACGGTGGAGGAGCCTCTGGATGCGCTGGCCCAACAGGTAGGGCTCGAGGATGCGCCGGATGGTCTCGACCTCGGGAAGCTCTGGCATAGCAGTCGGTAGAATATCGGGTTCGCCTTCCCCGTAACAGCCGAAAAAGAACAGTTCTGGCGGCCAGAGTGACCCAAGGCCCAGGCCCTCAGGGAAGATTTCGTAGCCGCTCTCTGGCGAAACCCTGTTCAATCCGCTCGGCTGCGCTACGCGGGGTCAGGCGCAGGGCCTGCTCGAGTTGGGCACGGGCCTCTGCTGGCGCATCTAGCTCTACCAGGGCCAGGGCATACCAGACCCGAATCAGGACAGAGGTGGGCTCGAGGCGGGTAGCCTCGTCAAAGAGGGGTCTGACCTGGCCGAGGTCGGCCCCGTAGAGCCAGCCTACCCCGGTTCGGTGAACGGCCAGATGCCAGAGAGCCAGGGCAGCTCTGGCTTCGGCGAAGGCAGGGTTGATCTGCAGAGCCTGGTGTAGAAGTCTGCGAAGTGTATTGGCTGCGAGGGCCTGCTGAATAAGATTTTTGCGGATCAGCTGCCCGGCTATTGCACGGGCCAGCTCCAGATGGGCCTCGGCAGACCTTGGACTGAGTTCTATTGACCGTTGGGCGGCCTCCTGCCCCAGAGCAAACCATCTGATAACTTCGTCTGGATTCGCCGCAGCATAATTGGCCTGCAGGTTGGCGGCCTGGGCTGCGAGCAGCCACCCTGCCGCATCCCCGGCGGTGCGTCCTTGCTGATGGGCTTCAATATAACGCCCCTCCACCAGTAGCGGACTGGCAAAAACCAACCCCAGACCCAGCACCCCCAGCAAGAATATTCGCATACCCACCACAGCATATCGCTACTTTTTGATCTGACAACCAGGGGTTATTTTCGCTCTGCCTTAAAATGAGCCTTTAGCGATGGGAAGTGGCCCCGCCACACGCCTATGGCCGTGCCCGGATGGGAAGCCAGCAAGAAAAGCCGGTCGGTTTATTTGGCCGCCCGCCCGTGGATGTGGTTGTCCTCCAGGGCACGGCGAGACTCACGAAATACATAAAGTACCAGTATCGGAAAGGGAACCTCCTGTGTGAGGGCATCCTGCACGGCAAAATAACGCCCCGGATCGGCGGCGCGCACCCTGGGGGCCAGTGCCGACCATAGCTTTAGCAAGCCTTCACGGCTGTGCGGAAGCGCTTCCTCGAAGAGTTGAAGCGGGTCGGTAGGCGTTTTCAACTTCAACAGATAGGGCCGAGCAGACTTAATCACGCCCACAGGGTAGACCTGGTTGTGTTTTTCAACAGTATTCCAGACTAAGCACCAACCAACCGTTTAGTTGTCAGGATTCCAGGCAGTTCCACTTCCAGGGATCGTTCCAGCAGAGAGAAAGCCTTACGCATATGCACGGGGTCGGCAGTGCTGCCCATTTTGAGTTGCAAATATTGATCCCGTGTTATGGGGCTGAAGGGCAGTGGGGAGATCAAAGGAACCACCAGATCCATCAGGGCCTGCGGAATAGGAAGCAGGGGTTTTCTCGAGCCCAGAGTATCGCGCACCAGTAGCAGCAATTCGCGGAAAGTATACTCTTTGGGGCCCACCAGATTGTAGCTGCGGTGGATGGTTGCAGGACGGCCAAGGGCTTGTTCGAAGGCCATGGCCACATCCCCCACCCAGACCGGTCGGAAAACAAAGCTGCCATCGCCGATTTGTGGAACGAAGGGGGCCGGTGCGGTGATCAACCCTCTCAAAATGCCACCAAAAAACGGGTCGCCTCGACCAAAAATCAGACCGGGGCGCAGGATGGTCCAGTCCAGGCCGGAGGTCTGTACCAGTTCTTCCCCCAGGGCCTTGGTCTCAAAGTAACGACTGCCAGTGCCCCGGGCTACCCCGAGGGCAGACATGTGCACAATTCGCCGGATGCCAGCCAACCTGGCCGCAGCCAGGCTGTGGCGCACCCCCTCCGCATGGGCTTGTAGAAAGCTCTGGTCACCGCGCTCGCGGATGATGCCCACCAGGTAAATCAGGGCTTCATGCCCCTGGGCTGCTTCGCGCAGACCCTCGTTTCTGGCGGCATCGGCGGTCACATACCGTACCCCTTTCGAAGAGCCTTCTCCGCGCCTCGAGGCGATAGTGACCTGGTGGCCCTGCTCCAGAAGGTGTTGCGCCAGGTGGCTTCCCACATAACCACTGCCGCCGACGACGAGTACCTTCATCTACCAACCTCAAACCGCTCGGAGCATTCGACTTTCGGCCTCGAGTTCCAGGGTCTTGTGGTCTACCAGGTAGATCTTGCGGTAGCCGGTGTCCAGGATGCCCTCGTGGCGCAAGTCGGAGAGCAGCTTGCTGACCGACTCGCGGGTGGAGGCGGTGGAGTCGGCGATTTCCTCGTGGCTGGCCGTAACGTAAACCCCGCGCTCATCCTGTCCCCTGGCGGCGGTAGCGGCCAGGTAGAGCAGATAGCGGCAGATGCGGCTGCGGAGTTCACCCCACTGGAGATGGGTTTCGTAGGCTTGTACCTGTACCATCTGGCTGGCCAGGCTTCCCGCCAGGGCCCGGAGATCGTCACCCGTAAGAGCTTTGGGATCTACCGCAAAAGCCGCGACCTCGGTCAGGGCTTCGGCTGTGTATCGGTACTGCCGCTCCGAAAGGGCTTCTTCACCAAAATAATCACCCGGTAGGATGTGGCGCAGGGTGAGCTGGCGTCCATCGGGAAGAATTTCGATGATGCGCACCAGGCCGCGCTCGAGGTGATAGAGCACGTCAGCGCGGTCACCCGCCCGATAGACCACTTCTTTTCTACGAACCTTTTTCATAATGCCTCCTTGAAGGTGATTTCCAACACTGCAGCATGGCAGAAAGACGACATTTTTGCTCTACAGGGAGCCTCCCCTGGAAAAGCCAAACCCTACCACAGGCCCGCCTCCTTCAGGGCTACCGACAACGACTCGGCCAGATCCCGCGGGTCGTTGCCCATATAACGGGCCCCTAAACGCTCTACCGAACGGGGGTCACTGGCGGCAGCCCGCCCACCGACCACCACCAGCGGGGCGAGGGGGCGCAGGGCCAGATGCGGGAGGGACTCCAGCGAAATCGGCTGCATTGCCGAAAGCACGATGGCCCTGGCCCTGGTGCGCTCGGCGAAGGCTTTGAGGTCGGCCAGGGGGGTGTTGGGGCCAAGGTAGTGCACCGTGTACCCTGCCCGGCGCAAAAAAAGTGCAGTGATCAGACTGCCAATTTCGTGCTGTTCACCGGGTAGCGTCGAAACCACCAGCGTGGGCCCCAGCGAACCGCCCATCAGGTTGAGTAAGCTTTGCAGGGAACCCCGCAGGTAGGTGCTGGACAGGTGTTCTTGCGCGGTAGTGACCCGGCCCAGGTGCCAGCCATCGCCAATGCGACGGAGGCAGGGCGAGATCACATCCATGACCACGGTTTCCACTGGATGCAGCCGGTAGGCCTCCGAGAGCACCCGCTCAGCGGCTTCGGTATCGGCCTGTAGCAGGGCTTCTTCCAGCTCGAGCGAAAGGGTTTCGGGGGGGCGCGGGCCTTCCTGGGTCAGACTCTCGAGGTAGCGCTTGACGGCCTGGGCGGGGGCTACTCCTTCGGAAATCCATTGTTTGATGTGGCGCAGGGCCTCCAGATCGGTCTCGCTGTACAACCTGTGTCCACCGGGCGAACGCTCGGGTCGGGGAAAACCGTAGCGCCGCTCCCATTGTCGGAGAAGCGCAGAGGACAAACTCATGCGCTCCTCCACTTCGGCGATGGTGTAAACCCCTAGATCGTTGCGCATAAGTAAATCCTTAAGTTACATAATACAGTAGGCTATTGTATAGGTTGCGTCAAGACTGTAAGATAAAAATGTTCATAGTTTGTACAAGTTTTTAGCGTGTATCCGAATGTGAGGTTTACAGTGAGCGAGAGTTATCTGGATCAGCAGCAGCAAGTGCCGAACTCGTTGGCGGTGCAAACCAACCTTGTTCCCATCGTGGCAACTGGCTATGAAATCTGGCGAAAAAGAGCTCTCACGTTGCTTTCCGGTAGACCCTTTCCGTTGCACGAAGAGTTTGCCTTGTTGTTGAAGGCAGTCCAACCTGTTGCCGGATCACAATTTCTGGATCTGGGAACTTCTACCGGCCTGTACGCCAGAGCTTTACTCGAGGCCGGCGCAGCCCAGGTCTATGCCCTCGACCTCTCGCGGCCTATGTTGAAGGTGGCCCTGCAAAAGGCCAGGGGATATGCGGGTTTTGTGCCCCTGCTGGCCCGCGCCGAGGCCATTCCGCTGCCCCAGGCTTCGCTGGATGGGGTGGTGGTGGGGGGGAGCTGGAACGAATTTCCCAATCCCCAGGCGGTTGCAGCCGAAGTGTACAGGGTGCTCAAGCCAGGTGGACGCCTCTGGATCATGTTCAGCCACCGCTCCAACAGTCCCCTACAGCGGGTGCTGGAATGGACAGGGCTGCGCTTCCCAGCCCTTCCCGAGCTAATGAACTTACTATCCAGCAGCGGTTTCAACCTGGATGGCTGGCGGGAAAGGTCGGCAGGATTTGTGACAGGGACAAAAGTCACATTGCGATGATAAAGGCATTCTTAGCCAATAGTACTTTTACTGGACAGTGCCTCAGGAGACTCGGAATGGAACCCAACTGGCGGGCTGTATCGGAAATTATCCGTCGCCACTCGTCTACGTTTTATTACGGTAGCTTGCTGTTTAGAGGCGAAGCCCGCAAGGGTGCCTGGGCGGTTTATGCTGCTTGCCGCACTGGGGATGATGCCGTGGATGAGTCGCCCAACCCGCTGGCCGATTTGAACAAATGGTGGGCTGGAATTGAGCGTGCCTACACCGGGATGCCCCGGGAAGGCTGGGAAATAGCCCTGGCCTGGGCTCTTCAGCGCTGGGATATTCCCAAACAGGCTTTTGCCGATATGAAAGAGGGCTTCCAGACCGATCTCAACCCGGTGCGCCTGGAGACCGTACAGGAGTTGTATGCCTACTGCTACCGGGTGGCCGGAACCGTTGGACTGATGATTGCGCCCATCAGCGGCTCGGTGGAAGCGGGTCGAGAGGCAGCGACCAAGTTGGGCCAGGCCATGCAGCTTACCAACTGCCTGCGCGATGTGGGCGAAGACCTGGCCCTGGGGCGGGTCTACCTGCCCACCGAGCTGATGCACAAGCACGGTGTGACCCTGGAAGACCTGCGCCAGGGCAGCATTGGCCCGCGCTATGTGGGTCTGATGCGCGAACTCGCCGCCGAAGCTCGAGGGCTCTACCGAGAAGGTCTGGCAGGTCTCAAGCACCTCAAAACCGGGCGTGGGGCCGTGGCCCTGGCTGCCTTGCAGTACCAGGGCATCCTGAACAAGCTGGAGCAGAGCGGCTGGGACAACCTTTCGCGCCGAGCCTCGCTCTCGGGCCTCGAGCGGGTGCTGCTCTTGCCCAGGGCCATCTGGCTGCGGGACGCCTAAAAAGCCGTACCGCGCCGGCCCAAACGGCCGCTTCGATTTGACGAACAAAACCCTGCGCCGCGACTCTTCAGCTTGCTGTTGCCTGAGCCCTAATCACAAAACCAGAAAAATACGGCGGTATCGCCCTGAACCCTTCGATAACCCTTCGACGACGCTCAGGGCCAGACTCAGGGCAGGCTCCTTCGATCACCCTTCGACGACGCTCAGGACAGGCGCAACACGGCACTGATGGGTCGGATGGACTGTACTGCACTGAATTTAGTGCACCTGAGCGTAGCGAGTTCTTCAGTCCAGGCCTTCAGACTGGCACTTCGGTAGTTTTGTAGGTCTCGAGCGACCCATTTCACCAGCAGTCATACCTCTTGATGGGGGCTTGCTTCTCGTTGCCGGCAGTGTTTTTGCAGGATAATCTGCGGTATCATTCGCCCGACATGCCAGATTTCGACGTGGTGGTGGTGGGTGCGGGGCACAACGCGCTGGTGACGGCGGCGTACCTGGCCCAGGCCGGGTACCGGGTGGGAGTCTTCGAACGGCGCAAGGTGCCGGGCGGGGCGGTCTCGACCATAGATTTTGAAGGGTTCCGCTTCGACCTGGGGGGCAGTGCCCACATCCTGATTCGCCTGACGCCCATTGTGGACGAGCTAGAACTATACAAGCATGGGCTCGAGTACATCGAACTCGACCCGATCTTCCATGCCTCCAATGGGCAGGAGAGTTGGTTTGTCTGGCGTGACCCAGGGCGCACCGCTGCCGAGCTGGACGAGCAGTATCCGGGGCAGGGCGAGGCTTACCGCAGGTTCTATGCCGAGTGGCTGCCTTTTGCAAAGGCTGTGAGGGAGACTTTTTTGTCCACCCCCAGCCCGCTGAACCTGGGGCAAAAACTGCTTTTGGGGTCGGGCCTTGGCCGCGACTGGCAGAAGCGGCTGCCGCAGATTTTGCGGCCTTACGGCGATGTAGCCAGAGAGTATTTCAGCGAGGAACGGGTGCGCTCACCCCTGGTCTGGATGGCCGCGCAGTCCGGCCCGCCGCCCTCCGATCCGCTGTCGGCACCGTTTCTGTTGTGGCACCCGCTCTATCATGTGGGCGGGGTAGCCCGGCCCAGGGGCGGTTCGGGCGGGCTCTCGCTGGCGCTGGTGCGGGCGATAGAGGCCAGGGGCGGCCAGGTGCATCTGGACAGCCCCGTCCAGGAAATCAAAATTTCGGGCGACAAAGCGGTTGGAATTCGCCTTCTGGACGGGCAGAGCGTGAGCGCGCGGGCGGTGGTCTCGGGCTCGCATATCCAGAAAACCCTGGCCATGCTGCCAGCGGACAAGACGCCCGAGGGGGCTAAAGGCTTGCGCGTCGGCAATGGCTTCGGCCTGATTCTCCGGCTGGGGCTATCGGACAAGGTGCGCTACCAGACCCACCCCGGCGACGCGTCGCGCATCGGGCTGGGGCTGCTCATCACCAGTGAGCTGCAACTCAACCGGGCTTATGGCGACTATCTGGCAGGTGAGCCGACCCGCGACCCACCCCTAATTGCCATGAGTTTTAGCGCGGTAGACAACACCCTGGCCCCGCCGGGGGGCGAGACGCTGTGGTTGTGGGCCCAGTACTACCCCCACAGGCTGGCTTCGGGAACGTGGGAAACCAGGGCTGCGGAGGCCAGAGAGGGTGTGATTCGGAGCTTCGAGCGCTTTGACCCCGATATTCGGCGCAAAATTGTGGCCGAGCTGGTGCAGACTCCCCTGTGGCTGGAAAACGAGTTTGCCATGCCTGCCGGGAATGTGATGCACCTCGAGATGAGCCTGGATCAGATGTTCATGCTGCGGCCCTGGCTGGGCGCACATAATTACAGGTTTTCCGGTCTGAAAGGGCTCTATCTGACCGGCGCCAGCACCCATCCGGGCGGGGGCATCATGGGTGCGAGCGGACGGAATGCGGCCAGGGTGTTGCTCAAGGATTTGAGCCGCAATCGGGTTTGATAGGTTTTGCTCGAGAGGCTCAACACTAAATTTAGAGCGTGTGTACTCGAGGGAGCCGCCGTTGCGACCCGCATGCGCAGCGAACGGGGAAGCAATCCAGACCGATTTGTAACCTCGGCTAGCGCGCCCCTGGTATTGCAACGTAGCCTAGTACCAGGTGGGTGGGCATTACGATTACATCATTGCGGGTGCAGGCGCTTCCGGACTGAGCCTGGCCTATCACATGGTGCAGGCTGGCTTGCGCGACAAGAAGATACTGTTGCTCGACCGCGCAGCCAAAACCACCAACGACCGTACCTGGTGTTTTTGGGAAGTGGGGCAGAATTCCTTTGAAAGGGTGGTTTTTCGCAGATGGAACCAGATCTGGTTTCATGGCGAAGGGGTTTCACGGCGGTTTAATATCGCCCCCTATGCCTACAAGATGATCCGGGGGATAGACTTCTACACCTTCATGAGCCAGTGGGTATTGCAGCAACCCAATATCTCGGTCAGATACGGTGAAATCTCCCACATTCAGGAGGGTGAGGGTGGGGCTGTGGTGGGACTGGATGGGCAGACCTTTGCCGGGCAGTGGGTCTTCAACAGCCTGTACAAACCCGCCCCCAAGAACCCCCGCCATCACTACCTGCTACAGCACTTCAAGGGCTGGGTGATTCAAACCCCTGAACCAGTGTTTGACACCGAGGCCGCAACCTTTATGGATTTTCGCCTCGAGCAGCGCGGCGAGGTTCGCTTTGTATACGTACTGCCTTTCGATCCCCACACGGCGCTGGTGGAGTACACCCTGTTCTCGCCAGAACCCTTGCGGCCAGACGATTACGATGCCGGGCTGCGCGAGTATCTGGGGCGCTGGCTGGGCCTCGAGCGCTACGAGATCCAGGAGAGCGAGTCTGGCATCATCCCCATGACCGACGCACCCTTCGCCCGTCAGCAAAGCCCCCGCGTGATGAACATCGGGACGGCGGGGGGCCGCACCAAAGCCTCGACAGGCTATACCTTCCTGCGCATCCAGAAGCAGTCCCGGCGCATTGCCGACTCGCTGATGCAGACCGGACAGCCCTTCTACCCGGAGCCGGTCTTCAACCGGCATGCCTGCATGGATAGCGTACTCTTGAACGTGCTGGACAGTCGCCGAAGCCCTGGCAAACGAATCTTTAGCGACCTCTTCCGCAAGAACCCGCCACAGCGCGTCCTGCGGTTTTTGGATGAGGAGACCGGCCTGCTCGAGGATCTACAGATTATGTCCAGCGTGGACATACGGACCTTTGTAAGCGCTGCGCTGGCAGTGGGCAGACGGCGCTGGCTCGAGCCGAAACGAGGATAGCGGTGGACTGGCTGGCAACCACTTTTTTGGCCGCTTTGCTGGCGGGTGCAGGGCTAGTTTGGGCACGGCAAAAGTGGCCCACAGCGGCAGCAGGCCCGGCCTGGCTGCGGGGGCTGGGCGGTCTGGGGAGTATGGCTCTGGCCCTGCTGGGCGCGGTGCTGCTGGTGTTTGAGCAACAGGAGTCTCTTGGTTTAGTGCTGGCCCTGGGTGGTTCTGGACTGGCTGTGCTGGCTGTCTGGGGCGGCGATTTGCTCTGGGCGGGACGGAGATCGCTGGTAGTGGCGGCGGTCGGTGCCGCCTTGCTCGGGGGGTGGATTGGCTGGCTGATGAGTGGCCATCCAGCGCTCTGGGCAGGGGCAGTTTTGACCGCTACCGCTACCGTCCAGACCCTCTGGCTCATCGGACAGCCGGAGGCCCTGGCCCGGCTCGAGTGGCTGCGGCTGCACCTGAGAGGATGGATGATACTGCTGGCCCTGGCCGTGCTGGTGCGCATCCCGGTGCCGCTGTGGCCGGAAGGTTTTCCCCTCATCAGCGCCGTCCAGATGGGGCTGATTAGCCTGGCTGCTTTGCAGTGGGGCTGGGAGCGAATGGGGGTGCGGATTTTGCTGCTGGCCGGTCTGGCCTTTGTCCTTGGGCTGGGAGTCGAGTTGCTGGGCAGCAGAACCGGCCTCCCCTTCGGCCTCTACACCTACCAGGGTGCACCACAGCCCACCGTTTTGGGCGTGCCCTTAATCGTGCCGCTGGGCTGGTTTGCCCTGGTACTTTCGGCGCACGTGCTGGCTGGGGGACGGCCCTGGCTGGCCGGACTGCTGGTGGTGG
>NZ_CALMCQ010000293.1 GCF_937863175.1 uncultured Meiothermus sp.
CGACCCCCTCAGCGGAACCCTGAGCATGCTCAACTCGAATGCTTCGGCCATCGCCTCCTTCGAGCACTACTACCCCTGGTGGCACATCGCCCCCAACGGCCTGGCATTTCTTTCCGGTGCGGGCAAGCAGAAAGCGTTTCTGGACATTGCGCAGGATCGCTGGTCGGAATTATGGGAGTCCACCTCCTACGGTATTCCCAACGATGCCCACCGGGTCTATGGTAGCTCGGTGATGTACCAGCCGGGCCGGGTTCTGGTGATTGGTGGGGGTTATGCCTGGTTTGACTTCCCAAACAATCGCGTTGGAGCAAGCAACAACTGGAACAACGGTCACACCACCATCCACATGACCCTGAGCAACAGCTCGAGCACGCCCCCCACCATGATTCAAGGGCCACAGATGCAGTTCAGGCGCACCCACCCCAACGCTACCCTGCTGGCCGATGGACGGGTCTTTGTGAACGGTGGCCAGCAGGATGGGGGGGAGAGCCCACCCCAGCCGCTGGATCGGAACCTGTGGCACAACACGGTCAATCCCGGAACGGTCTGGAACCCCGACCTGGCCGTCTTTACCAGTGAGATCTGGACTCCCGGTGGCAACGGTGGAACTTTTACCCTGGGGCCCAGAGCCCAGAGGCCGCGCATGTACCACTCGGTGGCCATGCTCCTGCCCGATGCCACGGTGCTCACGGTGGGGGGTGGCGGATGCGGGCTCTGTGCGGGCAACTTCGAGACGGGAAGTGACCAGCTGTTGTATGGCAGTGCGTTCGGAAGGCCCGACCTGATCAACCAGAAAAACCACGAAATCTACTACCCCGCCTACCTCTTCGGGTCCAGTGGCAGTCTGGCCCCCCGCCCCATCATTACCGGATTCAGCAACACCGCCGCCAGCCCCGACGACTACCTGACCCTCACCTACAACAGCCAGTTCAACATCACCTGGAACCACCCCGACCCCGCACGTTCGATCGGTAAGGTGACGTTTGTGGCTCTGGGAACCCCCACCCACGCCTTCAACCAGAACCAGCGCTTCTTAACCCTTGACATTGCCCAGCGCAACGGCCTCAGCCTGACCGTCCGGGCGCCCTATGACGGACAGTACAACTCGCCCACCCCGGGCGGCGCCCGCAACATCGCCCCTCCAGGTTTCTACATGCTCTTCCTGGTAGATGACCGAGGCGTTCCCTCGGTAGCCCGCATCCTGCGCATCCAGTAAGCTTCCCTCGCCCCCAGCCCAGGCCGACCCGGCCTGGGTTCGAATCCTGTTCACCCCTGGCATTAGCTAAAGGGTACGGTCTCAACCCGAACACCTCCCCCACCAGGGAGGCGTTCTGGGAGGGTCTGGCCTAGCGCAGGATGCCCGAGATCACCAGACTGGCCACCAGGGTTCCGACAAAAGCCACCGCCAGGGTGATCCAGATTTTGCCGCTTTCGCGCAGATTCATGCTCGAGTGTACAGCCAGATAGGCAAAATAGACGTTGATGACCAGTGCCGCGATGGCGAGCAGGGGAACCAGGATAATGCCGATCACCGTAATGATCAGAATCAGGCTTGCCACAGCAAACAACACGTTGATGGGGGCCCAGAACAGCGCAAATGTGTAGGACACATTGTCGAGCGTACCGCTGCCGCCCTGGCTCTTGCCCACATAGTGCACCAGGTAGGTAAAGATCAGAAATCCCACCATGGTTACAACGATGCCGCTTAGAAAAGCTCCCAGACCGCCGACCAGGTTGAGCAAGCCGGTAATCACTGCCGCAACCAGCACGTAGATCACTGCCTCGCGCAGGGTGCCTTTGTTTTCGTACTGCTCAAAGGTTTCTACGCTGGGTTTGGTGAGCACCTGGATGCTCTGATTGACCATATTCATCACGGTATCGGTAATGGACGGTGTGGTGTTCATAGCAACTCCCCCCTGTCTTTGGGATACAACCGTAGTTTACAACGAAGTCTCATCAAATTATCAGTATGCCGCCAGCCGAAGGCTATCACCCTCCCTTCAGAAAGCAGAATAGATTAGAGCCATGCGATTTTCGCTCGTTGTTTTGGTTGTTTTGGGCCTGGCCTGGGCGCAGGGCGCACCTGAGCAAGACCCGGTACCCCCCAGCGCACCCGGTTCGTATTCGATTGCCCGCATCGTCTCGATGGGCGAACGAAGCGCGACCGTGCGGGTTGGAGACCAGCTCAGGGAAGCGGAGCTACCCACCGAGTGGGCGGCTTTTCGGGCGGGACAGCAGGTCGTGGTCTACGAGGCCGACGGCAGAACCTATATAGCCGAACCTTACCGCATTAACTATTTGTGGGGCCTGTTGGGGCTGTTTGTGCTGGTGACCATAGCCCTGGGACGAGGTAAGGGTTTGCGGGGTCTGTTGAGCACAGCAGCCAGCATGGCGGTACTGGCTTTTTTTGTAGTTCCGCAGATCTCAGCCGGCAACAACCCCCTTCTCACAACTTTTGTGGGGGCCTTTGGCATCCTGGCACTCTCGATTTACTTCGTCCACGGCATCAACCGCAAAACCACCGCCGCCATGATCGGTACTACTTTCGCCACTCTGGTAGCCCTGGTGCTTTCGGTGCTGCTAACCGAGTGGATGCAGTTTACCGGCCTGACCTCGGAGGAAGCCTTCCTGGCCCGATTCCAGCTGGGGGGCAACCTCGATCTGGTCTCGCTGTATCTGGCTGGGGTCGTGGTTGGAGCGCTGGGAGCACTCAACGATGTGACGGTGACCCAGGCCTCGGTCATTCAAGCCCTGGTGCAGGCCAACCCTCGCTACAACCTGCGCGAGTTGTATGCCCGGGGTATGACGGTGGGCTTCGACCACATTGGGAGCCTGGTCAACACCCTGATTCTGGCCTATGCAGCGGGCACGCTTCCCTTGCTGCTGCTGATTAGCCAGAGCGATGTCCCGCTGATGCTGCTGATTAATAACGAGACCTTTGCCGCCGAAATTATGGCCATGCTGGTGGGTTCGCTGGCCCTGGTGCTGGCGGTACCCCTTACAACCCTGATGGCAGCCTGGCTGCTGCGGGGACGAAGGCTGGACTACATCGATCGCAAGTGGCCGGGGCAGTAAGAGAAGCCCGCCGCTTGGCGCCCGGCAACCACCGCAGGGGTGCCAGGCTTGCGGCAGACCTCGAGGGGTTCGGGCTATACCAGCGCCAGACGCGACCATTCTCATCGGTTGGCACTACAATTGTGCTCGATGCGATACGTTCTTGCGCTGGTGTTCTGGCTTGCTTCGCTGGGACTGGCCCAACCTCGAGTGGGCACCGAAAATGGCCTGACCAGACTGGTATTTAGCATCCCCAGCGAGGCTCGATTTAGCCTGGAACGCGACGGCAACGAGGTCTCCATTCGCTTCCAGGGCACCCCACCCCGCACCCTGCGGAAGCTGCTCGACACCCCCCAAGTCGTCGGCTATCGAGCCACCCCCCGTCCGGGTGGCTCGGTTTACGTGGTGACGCTCAAGGCCGGCACCGGCTATCGTAGCCTCGAGCTTGCCAGTCCCCGCCGCCTGGTGCTGGAGGTGCGCGGCAGCCGCACCCCGACCCCAACGCGACCCCGCACCCGTTCGCGGGCGCCCGCACCCGTGGTGGTGCTCGACCCCGGCCATGGCGGAACCGACCCTGGAGCGGTGGGTTTTGTACACGAAGAAGGGGTCGTGCTGGATGTAGCCTTACGCACCCGGCGGCTGCTCGAGGCCAGGGGCATCCGGGTGATCATGACCCGCGCCGCAGACCGCCACCTCTCGGCCAACAAGGCCGCCGACCTGGAACTGCGGGCTGCGATGGCCGACAGCAAGCGGACGCTGTTTGTTTCCATTCACGCCAACGCTGCCGAACGGGCAGCCCAGGGGATCGAAGTGTACTACTTTGGCGAGACCATTGACCAGCGGCTCTTGTCCAAGGCCATCCTGGAAAACGGCGGCGGGGCTCTGGGGCAGCGCCTCACCCGCGAAGCCCGTAGCGTGGCCCAGCGACTGATGAGCGATCTGCTGGCCCAGGCCAATCTCAAGTTTTCCGAGCAACTGGCCCTCAAAACCCTGCACGCCATGGTACGCGAGACGGGAGCGATTAACCGGGGTATACATACGGCTCCTTTTTACGTAATTCGCAGTGCCCGCATACCGGCCATTCTGGTGGAGATTGGTTTTGTCAATCACCCCGTAGAGGGCAAAAAGCTGGCGAGCAGTACCTATCGGGATCGGCTAGCCAGTGGGCTGGCCGGGGGCATGGTCGCTTTCTTGAACCAGGGCAGCGTCCAGCGCTAGCCCAACTACAGAGCCGCAGCCAACGGGCGGGGCAGGGGTAATCAGACGCCGAGGGGGTGCTGGGCATATCCAGGCTTCCCAGGCGGGTCGGCAGCGCTGGGCGGCTCGAGGCAACTGCTTGAGTTGTTTGATCCGGTGCTTTGGACCGTAGCACCCTAAAATCCAGGCTTCGTACGCAGACACAAAGGGTTGGAAATGGGCCAGGCCGAGCCAGAACTCCAGCGCTTTGGGCTGGCTGGGAAGCTCACGCAACCCGTCCGCATGCGGTAGCCCAAAAAACCCTTCCCTGGGTCTGGAGTAGACCAGCACCCCCTCGGCGGTCTCGAGCCAGGCTGCGCTGGAGTGCAACCCTACCTCACCCCAGCGGTAGATGCTGGAGCCCTTGCCCGTGGGGTTGGACGTTTTGCGAAATCCCTGGGCCTCGAGATCCCCCCGCAGGGCATCCTGGCCCCACAGCCAGAACTGCACCGAGAGGGGGTTGGGTAGAGCTACCGGAGAAGCGTTCACCCCTAGCGAAAAGCCTGGCAAATCGCCTGCCCATTGGCCTGGATAAGCTTGAGATAGGTATTTACAGCGCCATAGAAGGCATCGGTATATACGCGGCTGATGCGTGCGCCGGTGGCCTCGGCCAGGGCTCGAGCCTCGCCTTGAGGGAACTGCGGCTCGGCAAAGATCACCCGCACATTCTCCCTTCGCATCGCCTGGGTCAGCTTGACAAGACTGGCCGGGCCACGTTCTTGTCCAGTAAAGTCGGCAATCGTTCCGATGCTGGTGATCTGGTAGTGGCGGTTGAAATACTGAAGGGCTTTGTGCTGCGAGACCAGTCTGCGCTGGGCTTGGGGGATTCCAGCCAGGCAACTTTTTGCCGCCGCATCGGCCTGCCGAATCTGGGCGATGTAGCGGGCTGCGTTCTGGGTATAGGCCGAGCGCCCGGCGGGGTCAAGTGCAATCAGGGCATCGCGGATCCTCTCCACATAGCGAATGCCGTAGGTGGGGTCGAGCCAGAGGTGTGGATCGTATTCGCCGTGTTCGTGGCCGTGGGCATCCTTGGCAGACTCGCCAGCATGGGCATCTTTCTTTTCACCTTCGGCGTGCGGATCCGCCTTGATCAGGTTCGGCATACCCTCCGCAAGTTTCACCTTGCGGGCAGTACGGGGAAGTTGGGCCTCGAGTCTCTCCAAAAAGGGCTCCAGTAAGAGTCCGTTTGCAAAAAGTATCTGTGCGCGACTCACCGCCTGTATGACCGAGGGGCGCGGCTCAAAGCTGTGGGGGTCGCTGCCATCAGGCACTACCTGCACCACCGTCACCCGGTCGCCCCCCACATTTCTCACCATATCAGCGATAAAGCCGGTCGTAGCAGCCACCTGCACCGGCTGTGCAAAAGCAGATGCTAGCCCCAGAAAAGCCAGAACTCCCAGTATGGATCGTTTAAGCATAACCATCCTCCTAACCACATCTATTTATATTGATAAATCATTATCATAAAGTCAAGGGTCGGTTTTGCTATTCTGAGGGGTATGGAGCGCTCAACCCGCCAGCGGCAGGCCATCCGCAGTGTGATGGCCGAGCTGAATCGCCCCCTCTCCCCCACCGAAGTCCTCGAGGCCGCCCGGCACAAAGTACCCGGTATGGGCATCGCAACCGTCTACCGCACCCTCAAAGGGCTGGTCGAGGAAGGCAGCGCCGTGCCGGTAGAACTGCCCGGCGAGGCTCCGCGCTATGAGCTGGCCGGAAAAAAGCACCACCACCACTTCCACTGCTCCAAATGCAGCAAAGTGTTTGAACTCGAGGGCTGTCCGGGCGACTTCTCGTTTATGGCGCCCAGCGGTTTCAAGACCGAGAGGCACGAAATTGTGCTGTACGGGCGCTGTACAGACTGCCTGGCCTAGTACTCAGGCTGTACGGATGGAGGCCCTTCGAGGGTGCCACAGGCCGCACCGCACCTCAGCCCACGGGATGGGTCTGGCTTCAGGCGTTTTGTCTCAGAAGGCTTCCAGAATCTGCTCGAGTTCCGCAGCGCTTATCTCGCCAATATGGCGGTTTACCAGCGTACCCTCGGCATCGTAGAAAAGGGTCACTGGCAAGCCCTGAATTTTGAGTGGCTCGCTGAGCCTGGCGTCGGGGTCGAGCAAGACGTTGGGAATTTTGAGCTTGAGCTCGTTTTCAAAGGCCCGTACTGCCACCGGGCCATCGCTGATGTTCAGAAAAACGAAATTAATCTCCGGGTGGGCCCTGGCAGCCTGCACCAGAAGGGGCATCTCGCGGCGGCACGGCCCGCACCAGGTGGCCCAGGCATTGAGCACAATCGGTTTGCCTTTGAAATCGGTCAGGTTGACGGTCTGGCCATCCATCTGCTCGAGGGCAAACGAGGGCAGTACCTCAACCCTGGAAGCAGCTCGAGGCTGCAACAGCAAAACCCCTGCCAGCACCACCAGTGGTAAGGCAACCCATATCCAGCGTTTCATCGCGAATTAGCATACGGGATTTTGCCAGCACATTCGGCAAGGTAATGTACATATCTACACTGAATGAACCACGGGCAGACCCGACAGCAGGGCCAGCAGTCACCGGCCTGCCCGGTAGTCTAGCTCCCAGGCCCAAACCTGGGGTAAGGTGAAGAGGATGCGGGTGCATCTGATCGCCGTACAAACCGAGTTGCAAACCACGCCGTATACCAGCACCGAGGCTTTCAAGCGCTATGTACTCGAGTTGAACCGGACGGCCACCCAGGGTCTGCCCGAAGATGAGCCGCGCATTATCGCCTTCCCCGAAACGTTTGCCCTGCCGCTGTTATTCTGGCTGGACACCTCCCGGGCGGTACGCGAGGCCAAAACCAGCCTTTTAGCAGCACTCCAACTTCTACGAGAAAACTGGCAGGCCTCCTTGAAGCTCGGGGTTCTCAGCCCAGCCGCGTTTTACCACCTGCGGGCCAACCACATTTGGGCTTTATACGAACAGGCCTTTCGGGAAGCCGCACAGGCTACCCGAGCTTATGTGGTTGCCGGCAGCATTTTCAGCCCACGGATGGACTGGGAGCCGGCCCAGCGCCTGCACTCCCAGGGCAAAGCTGTCTACAACTTATCGCTGGTAATTTCTCCGCAAGGCACGGTGTTGGGGCGCATCCCCAAGGTTAACCTGACCGCACAGGAGCGACTGGCTTTTTTGTCGAGAGGGCAGCCGGTAAGACCAACTATCCAGACCCGCCTGGGCAGAATCGCCAATCTGATCTGCCTGGATGCCTTCCACGACGACCTGCTCGAGCAGGCCGACGCAGCAGGAGCCTGGCTGGTGATTCAACCCTCCGCCAATGCCGCCCGCTGGGAGGGGCCCTGGAGCGCAGACCCCAAGGAGATTGAAGGAGAAGTCTGGCTGCGCGAAGGGCTGGCCAAAAAACTTCGGAACCGCGAAAACCTGCGCTATGGTCTCAACCCCATGCTGAACGGATCCTTCTACGACCTCTGTTTCGAAGGAAGGAGCGGCATCTACCAGGCGGGCGGGCCACTGGCTCTGGCCGATCGCGCTGTTGGGGATGCCTTTGTACGAGCGGTGGTAGATATACCCGAGGTATGAGCAGTATCAGGAGGCAGCGGCCTGGCCGATCCGTCCTTTTAGATCAGGTCTCATACCGGATTCAATAAAGATAATCATCCAGCCAGGAGACCCTGAGGCCATCTTTTTGAATCCTGTAGCACACTCCTCCCTGCCGGTATGCGAAAAAAGCGTCATCCTTCGGTCGGGTTCCGAATCTGGTATCAGGGCCGGCTGCGAGAGGGTTGTATTTTTGACCGAAAGCGACCCTGCCCATACGCGACCAAAACCATGGGTCTAGAGAAAAGAGTGCGCCCAGTTGCGCAGGTGTGGCATCCCCCCGTCATGGCTCCATAGGAGATGCTCCCAAAACGTTAGACTTTGTATATGCGGCTTTCAAAAACCGACGTTTACGCCTTCAAAACCCTCGGCTACCTGGGCACCCAGCCCCTCGAGCGTTTTGTGGGCAGCGAGGAACTCAGTACGGCCACGGGGGTACGACATACCTACCTGGTACGAATTCTGGCGGCACTGGTGGGACACCACCTGGTGGTTTCCAAAAAGGGCCAGGGTGGGGGCTATGCCCTACCGCGACCCGCAGAAGAGATCAATCTGCGCGACGTTATCCGGGCCGTGGATGGCCCAATTGCCCCCTTGTCCTGTGTAAGTCTGAACTGGCCCAAAGCCTGCGCGGAAGAAAACCGCTGTCTGGCGCGTAGCGTCGTCTGGCTGAAGGTTCGCGATGCCGTACTGCAAAGCCTGGGCCGGGTGAGCGTGGCCGATCTGGCGGCTGACTTCCGGCAAGGAGTGGACTACTCCGAATGCCTGGATCACCTGTTGCCCTCGAGCGAGCTTCTAACCCGTCGGGCAAACAAACCCCCCACCCTCTCCGGGCGTTCACGGCGGTAAAGCCAGTATGACCTTGCCTCGGAACAACCCCCGCTTTAGGGGCTTTGCGGCCCGTTCGTAAAATGCCTCTGGCCTCCGGCTTGCCGCTTCGGGCCTTTGACCAAGATGCGGCAGGCTCGAGTGGAGACTAAAAATCCCGAGTGAATCACCCTGGCGATAGCTTACATATTTTGTAATCTATGTCAGCGTAACCTCAGGCAGGTTTCACGTATGCTGTTTCGGGTTAACTGATGCGGTAGGTTTTACAGCTGACCACGGGAGGCAAATTATGAGCTATGCAAACCCCAGCGTACTGGTTTCTACCGACTGGGTCGTTGAACACCACCAGGATCCCAGCATCAAGATTCTCGAGGTCAACGAAGATATCCTGCTCTACGACACCGGCCATATTCCAGGCAGTCAGAAGATTGACTGGCAGGGTGACCTCTGGGACGACACCATACGCGAGTTTATCCAGCCCCACGAGCTGGCTGGGCTGTTCGAGCGCTTGGGTATCTCCAACGACACGACGATTGTGCTGTATGGCGACAAGAACAACTGGTGG
>NZ_CALMCQ010000294.1 GCF_937863175.1 uncultured Meiothermus sp.
CCCATCGCTGTAAATTGTACGCCCCTCGCGCAGCACAAGCCGGACGCGGGGATACTCGAGTTCTTCCACTATTACCAGACTGGCTATCTTTCCAGCCACAATCTCGCCTCGGTCGTGTAGGCGGACTGCGGCGGCGGGGCTGGCTGTAATCAAACCAATAGCCTTATGCAGCGGCAAGCCCTGCTTCCGGTGGAGAAAGTAAGCAGCCTGCAACATAGCTCCTGCCGAGTAGTCGGACATCAAGAAGTTGAGCAGCCCCTCCTGGATGGTGTCCAGGGCGCTGAGATTGCCAGAGTGCGAGCCGCCCCGCAGCGCGTTGGGGGCCCCCATGGCCACCCACATCCCCCGCCCCCTGGCTTCGCGGGCAGCGTCCAGAGTCACCGGAAACTCGCTGATGCTTGCACCCAGGTTGGCCATTAGCCCGACCTTATCCACCGTGTCGTCGTCGTGCGAGGCCAGTGGAATCTGGTGGCGTTGTGCCAGTTCCGTCACCCCCCGGATAACCGGCCAGCTCGGCGGGCAGTCTTGCTGCATCTGCATTCGCTCGACCAGCCGAGCCCGTGCTTCGTCCATGCTCACCCCGCGCCACTTAACGCTGTACTCCAGATAGTACTCGAGGTTGCGGTACTGCCCCTGTCCCGGAGTGTGGTCATTGAGGGAAACCAGAGCCACATCCTGGGCTGCGATCAGATCGCGGAGTACGGGTGGCGCACGGAGGTTGGTAATATCAAACCGGGCGTGTACTCGCCAGTCCACCCGCATCTCCTGGCGAAAATCTCGCACGGCTTGAATGATTTTGCGGGCACGTTCTTCCGACCGGATGGCTCTGGTAGCCCTGCCCTCCGCAAAGCTGATAGCTGCAAAGGCGGTGGTCACGCCTGCAGCCGCCAGGCGCTTGTCCAGTTCCATCATCGCGATTGGAATTGGGAACTCGGAAGAGGGTCTGGGCTCGATTTCTCGCTCGAGCATATCCCCATGCAGGTCAACAATTCCAGGAATCAGGGTCAGTCCCCCAAAGTTCAGACCCTCGACGACCCGATCGCGGATCTCGGCGATGTGTCCGCCCTCGAGGCGCACCGAGGCGGCCTCTAAAGTCTGGTCTGGAAGAACAATTTTGAGATTAGATAGCCACATAGGTCAGAACGGGTTTTGCTTGATTCCAAGGGCCACAGGCTGAAAGCTAGATGATTCGAGCCCGCAGCCTCGCCGAACCCCAGTCAACCAGCCGCACGGTTACGAGAATAATGATGATCAGGGCACAGGTGGACCGAAAGTCGAAGCCCCGCATGGCTTCCTGGAGGTAGAAGCCAATACCCCCCGCACCGACGATGCCCAGAAGGGTAGCCGCCCGCACATTCACTTCAAAGCGGTAGAGGGTGTAGGATGCAAAGAGTGGCAGGATTTGCGGCCAGTAGCCATACAGCAGCACCAGAACCGGCGAAGCTCCCGTGGCCTTAACAGCCTCAATCTGGCCGGGGTCAACGGCCTCGACGGCCTCGGAGAGCAGCTTGGCCAGGCTGCCCGCCGTACTGAGCGCGAGCGCCATGATGCCCGGGCAGGGTCCCAGGCCCAGCGCAGCCACAAAAATCAAGGCCAGCACCAGGTCTGGTAGGCCACGCAAAAAGTCGAGCACGGGGCGCGTGAGGTTGTAGAGCCAGCGCGGCGCCACATTCTGCGCTCCCATGAACGAGAGCGGTACTGCCAAAATCAGCGATAGAACAGTCCCCCACAGGCCCATCGCAACCGTGACCAGCATCTCCACCAGATAGGTCTGCCACCTCGAGAAATCGGGGGGAAAGAACCCCGAGTAGGGCCGGTCGGGTGATCCAAAGATGAACCGCACCGAGTCCCCCAGGCCCGACAGGAGCCCCCCGGGACTAATCTGGGTGAGGGGATAGCTTGCCGCGAGCGCCAGGACAACCAGGCCAATGGCCAGGTTGTTCCAGCGCCGATTCAGCTTTACTGAGGGCGGTGGATCTACCGAAATGGGTCGAGTAGAGGTGAGACTCATTTTCTGACTCTAGGGATTCTGCGCCCGCCGGAGCTCCTCGCGCACCCGGCCCGCCTCGCGAACCGGAGCGTAATAGGAGTCTGCGACAATAACAAACCGCCGAGCGTCCAGGGCGGTAAGCACGCCGGGATCGCGCAGGCTCAGAAAGGCCCGCTGGACGGCAGCCCGGCAGGTAGGAGACAGGCTGGCACTGGCCGTGATGGGACTGTTGGGGATTTCCTTCGAGGTCCAGATGGCCCGGAGCTCCCCTTCCCGCAACGACCCCTGCCGGATGGCGCGGTTTACCGTGGTGCTAGACAGCGCGGCAGCGTCTACCCGGCGGTTCAACAAGGAGAGCAGGCCCGCGTTGTGGGTTCCCGCAAAGACCACCTGGGAAAAGTGGGCCTCGGGCCGTACCCTGGCCTCCCGCACAAAGAAAACCATGGGTATCAGGTAGCCACTCGTGGAATTGGGATCCACAAAGGCCAGGGTTCTTCCTCGGAGGTCGTCCAGGGTTCGGAAGGCCGAGTCGGCGCGGACGTAGATACTGCTGAAGTAACTTAGTCCAGAGACTACGTTGTCGGCTATGACCAGGGGAACAA
Source organism: uncultured Meiothermus sp. (assembly GCF_937863175.1). Taxonomy (GTDB): domain Bacteria; phylum Deinococcota; class Deinococci; order Deinococcales; family Thermaceae; genus Meiothermus. The sequence goes on from NZ_CALMCQ010000294.1 coordinate 2,593, forward strand.
CCCGGGTCTGTCTGGCAGCCTGAACGTAAGCCTCGGGGCCGAACCAGGCCAGCTCGAGCCGGTTATTGGCCATGGCGATGATGATGGCCGCATAGTCTGCTCCAATCGTGACGCGGAACCGGCTACCGGTCTGCCGCTCGAGATACTGAAACAGTGATCCAAAACGGGCCTGGGCAGCAGCCTCTTCGGTCGGGAGGATTCCAAAACGAATTTCCGCAGGACATCCAGACGGATTGTTCTGGGCAAGACCCGAGGTAAAAATCAGTAAGATCGCGAGTGCCAGAAGTTTCTTCATACCAGTCCTCCTTAGCTTGCAAGCTCCAGGCTTGGCCTGGAGAGATCCAGCGCGGCAGGGTCGTAGTAGAGTTCTCGCACCACCGATTCGGAGAGGTTGCTTACCCCGCTGTCGAAGATCACGGCGCCTTGTTTCAGCCCAATGACCCGGTGGGCATACTCACGAACGGTATCCAGGAAGTGAAGGTTGGCCAGCACACATATTCCGTCCTGCTCGTGAACAGAGCGCAGAATCTCCATGACCTGTTCAGAGCTTTTGGGATCCAGGGAGGAGATGGGCTCATCGGCGAGGATTAGCGCGGGTTCCTGGGCCAGGGCGCGGGCGATGCCGACCCGTTGTTGCTGTCCGCCCGAGAGGGTGTCGGCTCGCTGCCAGGCATAATCGGCCATGCCCACCCGGTCAAGTATCCGCAACGACTGTTCAACTTCCGCCCTGGGGAAGGCCCGGATCATGCTTCGCCAGAAGCTGCGGTAACCCAGCCGGCCCAGCAGAACGTTTTCCAGTGCGGTCAGGCGCTTTACCAGATTGAATTGCTGGAAGACCATTCCAATTTTACGCCGGGCTCGAAGAACGTCGGAGGCCCTGGCCCTGGTAAGTTCCTTTTCGCCCACCCAGACCCTTCCCTCGGTAGGCCGGATCAGTCCGTTAACCACCCGCATCAGGGTGGACTTGCCCGCTCCCGAGGGGCCAATCAAGGCGGTGAAGCGGTGGCTATCAATGTTCAGGTCAATGTTGTTTAGTGCCACCGTTCCATTGGCAAAGCGATGTGAGACCCCCTGAAGTTGAACCATAGACGGGGTAAGGGTATTGGATTTTTGTCACCGATCGTTGAAGCGGGATTGGGCATTCTCCTGACAAAAGGGCTCGAGGGCGCCTGAGGCCAGTCTGATGGATACCGGTCCCACGCTTGAAGTCTGGTTTCTTCTGGAACTACTTCCCTGGAACGTCTGTGTGGCGCACAAAGCGCCGGGCTAACGGGCTTCGGCAAACCCGTCCAGAATTCTCGCAAGGTGGCGCGCAGCGTTGTGAAAATCTTTGGTGCGCACATTCTCGTTGGGGGAATGGGTGCGGTTGGAGATGCCAAACCCCACCCCAGCATCAATCACCGGGATGCCCAGTGGCCCCGCAAAGGCGTAAACAGGGGAGCTGCCACCGGTCATGGGGATGCGCTGGTAGGGTTTCTGGTAGACCTCTTCGGCGGTGCGGGCTGCGAGTTGCACCAGGGGATGGTCGGCTGCCGATCTGGCGGGGTGCATATAGTCGGTATAGGTGATCTGTACGTCGGTAAAACCCTCGGTATCGAGATGGGCTCGCAGTTTTTTCAGGATGTCGGTGGGGTTCTGGTCGGGCACCAGGCGGAAGTCGAGCTTGACCGAGGCCCTGGCGGGAATCACGGTCTTGTTGCCCAGGCCCTGGTAGCCGGTGGTGATGCCCTGAATGTTGCAGGTGGGGTTGAAGACCGCTTTTTTCAGTTCGAAGCCGGTCAGGCCGCCCACAAAGCCCCGCACCCCAAAGGTCTCGCGCAGGTGCGCTTCGCTGTCGGGAAGGCGGCGGAACAACTCCAGATCAAGTTCGGAAATGGGCTGTACATCGTCGTAGAAGCCCGGAATCAGGATCTGCTCGTTTTCGTCCTTGAGCGAGGTCAGCATCCGTACCAGCCGCCAGGCCGCGTTGGGCAGAATGTGGGCGCTGCCGGAGTGGGCATCCCGCGAGAGGGTCTGGACTTCTAGCTCGAGGGCCAGAATTCCCCGGCGGCCCAGCGAGGTGCCCGGTCGCTCCTCAAAATCTATCCCGCCCTCCTCCCAGACTGCCCCGTCGCACTGGAGCAGCTCGAGATGGTCTTGTACAAACCGGGCAATACCGGGACTGCCGACCTCCTCGTTGCCCTCTACCACAAACAGCACGCCGCAGGGTAGCTCTCCCCCGTTGGCGGCCCGCACTGCGTCCACGGCGGCTATCCGGGCCAGAAACTCCCCTTTGTCGTCCTTGGCCCCCCTGGCATACAGAACCCCGTCGCGGATCTCGGGCTGGAAGGGCGGCGAGTCCCAGAGTTCCAGCGGCTCGGGCGGCTGCACATCGTAGTGGTTGTAAAAAAGCAGGGTGCGTTCAGATCTTCCGGCGGCCCGGCCCACGACAACCGGGTTGCCGTAGCCCTCGATCTTCCAGGTCTGGAAGCCGTGATTTTGCAGAATCTGCTCGACCAGGCGGGCACACTCGAGCACCCCCTGGCCGGTGGCCGAGACGCTGGGCTGGGCACACAGTCGGATGGTTTCGGCCAGGTAGGCCCCCTGGTTTTCTTGCAGGAACTGGTCTATTGCACTGGCTCTGGACATAGCAAAACTATACGGCCTCGACTACCAGGGGCGGAAGAAAACGTCGAGGGTCAAAAGAGAAGCGTCGAGGGCCAAGGGTCGAGGGCCAGAAGCTAAAGGCCAGCAATTTTTGGAAGGCACCAGACTAACCCAGCCCCTCCGAACTTAGACCCTAGACACTCGACCTGTAACTTGCGACACGCCCAGCAGTCGCGGGTCAAGCCAAAGCTCTTGCGGTTCGCCGAACCGTACTAGAGAGATGGCCGGATGTCTGGGATTAAGCTGCAAGTTGAACTCACTGGGCACTACCGCCGAGGGCAGTCTGAGTGCCAGACACCGCAGGCTCTGAGTCCAAGTGCAATCAGATGACATATCTGACCTATCTGCTATATGTTGGTATATGCAGACCACGCTTCGCATAAACGATGCCCTGTATCGGAAGGCCAAGGCCGAGGCCGCCCGGCAGGGGATTACCCTTACCCAGTTCCTCGAGGAGGCTCTGCGCCTGCGGCTTCAACACCGACCGGGCAAGCCGGTTCAACTTCCCACCTTCGATAGCGGCCAGGCGCTGAACCTGACGCCCGCGCAGCTCAAGCAGCTTCTTCAGTCCAGCCAGACCGAGTACGACCTGCGCAAGCTGGAGGGAAGGTAGCCCTTGTACATTCTGGATGCCAGTGTGCTCATCTATGCCTTCCGGCGTGACGCGCCGCAGCAGCCGGCCTGCTATACCTGGTTGAGCCAGGCCCTGGCCAGGGGCAGGCGCGTCGGGGTGCCTGGCTGGGTCGAACTGGCAGTTTTGCGCATCAACACCCTGCCCTCGCTGGGCCGCCAGAGGGTCAAACCAAAGGAGATTTTTGCATTTTTGTACGCGCTGCGGATGCAGCCCGCATACGAACTGGTAGAGCCGGGGGCAGCCCACCTTTCTATTCTGGAGAATTTGTGTCTTGGTCTGAACCTGCTGGGCAACGAGGTAAACGATGCCTTTCTGGCCGCGCTGGCCCTCGAGCGAGGAGCCACCCTGGTCAGTGCTGACCGGGGGTTTGAACGCTTTGCGGGTCTGCGCTGGCTCGACCCCCTGGATCATCCGGGCGAGCCCCGCCTGCTCGAGTAGTCCCACGACAGGAAATCTTGCGGATGGTGATCGGACTCGTCCCATAAAACACGTCGGTGATTCTCTGGGAAGTTCCAGACCTGGCCGTTCTTGGGCAGTATTCGACAACCCACGATTGCAGTTCGCTCTAGTTTTGCCGCTAACTCTGGCGACAAAAAACGAGTCCTGTACAGTTTTGACTTTCGGGGACTGCTGGGTTCTTTCCAAGCACCGCTCTATTTCACGGGTTGAAAGCCCTTGAACTGTTCGCGCAGCCTGGACTTGAGGAATTTGCCCGTGCTGGTGCGGGGTATCTCGTCCACAAACACATAGGCATCCGGTAGCCACCATCTGGCGAAGGTGGGCTGCAAAAACTGGGTGAGGTCTTCCGGGGTAGCGCTGGCCCCTTCCTTCAGCACAATCGCGGCCAGTGGGCGCTCGTCCCACCGGGCGTCGGGAATGGCAATTACAGCTGCTTCCTTGACAGCCGGGTGGGCCATCAGGGCGTTTTCCAGGTCAATCGAGCTGATCCACTCGCCGCCGGACTTGATCAGGTCTTTGGTGCGGTCGGCAATGCGGATGTAGCCCTCGGGGTCAATGGTTACCACATCGCCGGTGCGGAACCAGCCATCGGGGGTCCATTTGTCCGCTTCGGCCTCGAGGTTGTAGTAACTCGCCGCCACCCAGGGGCCGCGCACCTGCAATTCCCCCAGCGACTGCCCGTCCCAGGGCACCACCCCCCGCTCACCCACGGCCCGGATTTCCACCAGGGGAGCAGGCAGGCCCTGTTTGGAGCGGTAGCCGTACTCCGCCTCGGCATCCCCACGCAGGCGGCGCTTCACACGGCTGACAGTGCCCAGGGGGCTCATCTCGGTCATACCCCAGGCGTGCAGTATCTTCTGACCAAACCCGTCGAAGGCCCGGATCATGGCCTCGGGAGCCGCCGAACCCCCTACCACCATCTCCATGGACTCCAGCTTCCAGCGCCCCGGCTCCTTTTGCAGGGCCTGCAACACCCCCATCCAGATGGTCGGTACGCCCGCCGTCTTGGTAACGTGTTCCGTCTCGTACAAATCCAGCAAGCTCACCGCATCGAGGTGCGGCCCCGGCATCACCAGCTTGCTCCCGGCCATCACCCCGGTAAAGGGCAGTCCCCAGGCCAGCACATGGAACATGGGCACCACCGGTAGCAGCACATCGCTACCGGCCAGGTTGAGGGCATCGGGCAGCGCCGAGCCCAGACTGTGCAGCACAATCGAGCGGTGCGAGTAGACCACCCCTTTGGGCTTGCCGGTGGTGCCAGAGGTATAGCACATCGCGGCTGCATCGCGTTCGTCGAGACTGGGGTAGTCAAAATCATCGTCGCCGGAGGCCAGGAAGTCCTCGTAGCTGATCAGACCCTCGGGAACTGGTTGGCCCGTGAGCGGCACCACGATCACCTGATCCAGTTTTACGTGTTCTTTGACCGCATCGTAAAGCTTCAGCAACACGTCATCCACGATCAGGATTGTGTCCTGGGCGTGGGTGATGATGTAGGCCAGGTCGGAGGGGTGCAGCCGCAGGTTGAGGGGGTGCAAGACCCCACCCGCCACCGGAATGCCGAAGTAGGCCTCGAGGTGGGCGTAGGTGTTCCAGGACAGCGTAGCCACCCGATCCCCTTTTCGCAGTCCCGCTTTTTGCAGCGCCGAGGCCAGTTTGCGCGAACGCCGACCAAAATCGCCAAACCTGTACCGGTGCAGCGACCTGTCGGGCAGCCGGGTCACGATTTCCTCTTGAGGAAACAAGGCGCTGGCCCGCTCGAGCAGGTGTACCAGGGTCAGGGGAAAATCCATCATGGTGGACTGCATAGGGCCTCTCCTTGGGTTTGGCTCGATTGTACAGGGCAGTCCCAAAGTCCGTAAACGTCTCCCCTGTGCTGCAAGAGAGGTTTGAGGGTCGGCGCCAGGATCGCGGGTGAATCGTAGGGTAAGCCCCAAAACCAACCCCGCTCTATCCACTTGCTTGCCGGCGGGCCTCGGCGGCTTTTTGGTGCGCCAAACGCAAGGGCTCCGGTAGACGGGTTCTGCCCATCAGCGAACGCACCAGGGCCAGGCTGTCTTCCATTCCGGCCCGGTGCCCCGGCGAGACAAAAAGCGGCTTAACCCCGTTGCGGCTGCGGTAGACCCAGCCAATCTGCACGGTTCCATCCATGAGCCGCACCGCCGATCCGGCTGCACTGGGCAGTTCGCCCTCCGGTTTGCCAAACAGCATGGTTTTGGCCACCCCGATGGCCGGAACATCCAGATACACCCCCAGGTGGGCTGCAATCCCCAGCCCTCTGGGGTGGGCGACTCCCTGCCCATCCACCAGCAGCACCTCGGGGAGGCGGGACAGGTTGGCCAGTGCGGCCAGATAGAGGGGGGATTCTCGGAAGGACAAGAACCCAGGCACATAGGGGAAGAGCTCGGTCTCCTCCGTCCAGGCGGTGGCCACCTCGAGCACCCCCCTGGCCTGAGTGTCCCACAAGACCGCTGCCGCTACCGAGACACCCCGCACCCTGGAGAAGCGGGTCGGGTGGGAAGCATCCAGGGCTGCAATACAGCGGGCTTGACTCAGGTCGCCCCGCAGCACCACCGCCTGGGCCAGCGCTTTTTGCAGTGCGACGGCCTCCTGGAGGTTCTTGGGCCGAGCAAGGGAACCGAGCTTCATGGCCTGTTTAGCTACACGTTTTGGGATGTGGTTATTTTAGACCGCTCAGGAGTCGCTGCTGTGCTCCAGACTTTCGACCCTCGGCGACCGGCGGCGGGTGATAACAGAATATGCCACCGGGTCAACCTCTCAAACAAACGGCTGAATATGCTACAATCGGCCCCTGGTGAAGGCGTGCCGACACTTAACCGTGGTCTTACCATTTCGGGGTATAAAGGGTTCAGGAGGGCGATGCTACCAGGATAAGCGAAGCCTAGACCGTCGCAAGTTGGCGCACCCGACAGGACTCGAACCTGTGACCTTTCGCTCCGGAGGCGAACGCTCTATCCACTGAGCTACGGGTGCAGTCGCACACAGAAGGGTAGCACCGCATCGAGGAGGCAGTCAAGTGTTTGGAATCAACAAAAAGGTTGTTGCTGTGATTTTTGGGTTTCTTGCCCTGGCCTTTGTGGCGGGTTCGGTTTTGCTTTTCACACCCCAGGGCCAGCGCAGCACCCAGGGCAGAACCGAATTCACCGTTAACGGCCGCCAGGTGAACTCGCTAGACCTGGCCAGGGCACAACAGAATGACCCCATCCTGAGCACCAATCCCCAGGGTCTTTTGAAGAACCTGGCCGATGTCAACTTTGGCGAGCGCCTGGTCATAACCACCGCACTTTTGCAGGACACGGCCCGCATTGGGGTCTCGGGTGGGGAGCTGAGGAAGGAACTCGATACCGTCAGGGAGCGCTTCGGCTTGCAAAAAAGGGAAGACTACGACCGCTTCCTGACCCAGGTGGGCTATACCGATTCGCAACTTCGCGACGAATTGCGCGATCAGATTCGCATTAATAAGCGTATCGAAGATATCCAGAACAAGGCCGAACCCACCGAGGCTGAAATGAAGCTCTATTTTGAGCTGAACCGCGACCAGTACAAAAACGAAGAGCGTGTCCAGGCCCGCCAGATCGTGCTCGACGACAAGGCCACCGCAGACAAGGTCATGGCCGAGGTCCGGGCGGCGGGTGCCGACTTTGCTGCAATTGCCCGGGCCAGCTCCCGGCTCAATGCCGAGCAGGGCGGCGCCTTAGGCGCCGCTGCAGGCAAGGGCGAGCCCGGCCCGGTGACCCGGGTGGTCTTTCCCAACGCGGTGGCCGATGCGGTCTTCAGGCTGCGCGATGGGCAGATCAGCCAGCCCATTGAGGCCGGGGGCCGCTTCTACATCGTTAAGGTGGAGAAATACCTGCCGGCAGGCGATGTGCAATTTGAAGACGTCAGGGAGCGGGTCAAGGAAGATGCCAAGCGCATCAAAGGTCAGGGAGCCCTCGAGGCTTACATCGAAGAATTGCGGGCCAGGGCCAACGTGAAGTTTGCCGAAGATGCCAGTTTCAAATTTGAGAACCCGGTGGTAGCCCGGGTGGGCGATACCGAGATCAGGCTGGCCGAAGTAGCCCAGTCGGTCTTTGCCAACCAGCAGGTGCCCCAGTTGCTGCAACAGGGTCTGGGTGAGCTGGCCGTGCAGTTCTTCATGCCCCAAACGCTGGAGCAGCTCATCAGCCGCGAGGCCATCGTTCAGGCAGCCCGGGCAATGGGTCAGCCGTTCTTCGGCTCCAAAACCGACATCGCCAACCAGGCCCAACTCTGGCAAACCCGCAATATTACCGTCTCGGATGCGGAAGTACGTAAGTTCTACGACTCCAACCTGCCCAACTTCACCATCCCCGCCTCGGCCAGGGTGCAGGCCGTGAACTTTAAGAAGGAAGACAAGGCCCGGGCCGATGCCTTCCGGGCTGCGGCCTTGCGTGGAGGTAAGCTCGAAGACCTGGCCAGGGCCAACACGGGCACCGTGCAGGACTTTGGCGTGGTCAACCCCGGTACCATGCCCCCGGTTCCCAATCGGCTGGTCTTCCTGACCCGTGGCAGCTTCCCCAAAGGCCCTCTGGGCGAGGTGAGCGAGGTGGTGAAGCTCGAGGACGAGAGCTTCCAGGTGCTCATCGTGAACGACCGCAAGACCGAGGTACTGCGCCCCTTTGAGGAGGTGAGGGAAGAAGCCCGCCAGCAGGTACTCGCCACCCGCAGGGCCGAAGCAGCCCAAAAGTGGGTCGAAGAAGTTCGTAAGGCTGCCAAGGTGGAAAACAACCTGCAAAAGGTGCTAACCGCACTCACTCCGAAGGAAGAACCCGCGCAGCCAGCGCAAGGTGGCACCCAGCCCGCCCCAGCCACACCGGCCACACCCCCCAATCAACCGGGCTCGAGCACTCCTGCCAGTCCCCCCGCCAACCGATAAATTCGCGCCAACCAAAGCCCTCCCCCTGGGGAGGGTTTTTATATGCCTGGAGCTTTTTACGTGTTGCGTGTACACTCTACTGCGGTATGGAACGCACCTACATCATGGTCAAACCCGATGGTGTACGCCGGGGACTCACCGGCGAGATCATCCACCGCATTGAGCGCAAAGGTTTCAAGATCGTGGCGATGAAGAAAATGGTCATCGCCCCCGAGACCGCCCAGACCCATTACGGCGAGCACCAGGGCAAGCCCTTCTTCAACGGTCTGGTGCAGTTCATCACCAGCGGCCCGGTGGTGGCGATGGTGGTTGAAGGCCCGGGGGCCATTGCCGAGATGCGCCGCCTGATGGGCGCGACCCGCCCCTGGGAAGCTGCCCCTGGCACCATCCGTGCCGACTTTGCCGTCACCGTGGACGAGAACATCATCCACGGCTCGGACAGCCCCGAGAGCGCTGCCCGCGAGATCGGGATTTTCTTCAAGCCAGAAGAACTGCTCGGCTAGCGCTAGCGTCGGCGTCGGCGCCTGCCCTTCCCGGCGCTGGTAGGCTCGGGCAGGCCCTTGATACGGGCCTCGAGGTTTCGCATCTGGTCGCGCAGGCTGGCGGCTTTCTCGAAGTCGAGGGCTTCGGAGGCGGCCCACATCTCGGTCTCGAGCTGCTCCAGCAGGCTTTGCAGCACTGCTGGGTCGTCCAGGACAATCTCGGCGGCCTCGGCCTCGTAGTCTTCGGGCTTGACCAGCTTGCGCACCGACTTCTGGATGGTGGCGGGGGTAATGCCGTGCTCGAGGTTGTAGGCTTCCTGCAAGACCCGGCGGCGGTTGGTCTCGTCAATGGCAGCCTTCATCGCCTCCGAAACCGAGTCGGCATAGAGAAAAACCTCGCCCCCCACGTTGCGGGCGGCCCGGCCAATGGTCTGGATCAAAGAACGTTCGGAGCGCAAAAAACCCTGCTTGTCGGCATCCAGGATGGCCACCAGCGAGACCTCGGGCAGATCCAGCCCTTCGCGCAGCAGGTTGATGCCCACCAGGGCGTCGAAATGCCCCAGCCGCAGATCGCGCAGCAAAGCCTGTCGCTCGAAGGCGTCGAGTTCGTGGTGCAGGTAGCGGGCCTTCACCCCGTGCTCGACCAGATAGGCGGTCAGCTCCTCGGCCATCCGCACCGTGAGCACCGTGACCAGGGTGCGCTCCTGGCGGGCGGCTCTGGTGCGGATGGCCCCCATCAGGTCTTCGATCTGGCCGGTGGCGGGCTTGACCGTGACCTGGGGGTCTAAGAGGCCGGTGGGGCGGATGATCTGCTCGACCACCCGGCCCGAGACCTCGAGCTCATAGGGGCCGGGGGTTGCGGAGACGAACACGATCTGTCCGGCACGTTCCAGAAACTCGTTGAACTTGAGGGGGCGGTTGTCGAGCGCGCTGGGCAGGCGGAAGCCGTAGTCCACCAGCGTCCGCTTGCGCATGTAGTCGCCGTTGTACATCCCCCGGAGTTGGGGGGCAGTGACGTGTGACTCGTCCAGCAGCACCAGATAGTCGTCGGGGAAGTAGTCCATCAGGGTGTAGGGCGCTTCGCCGGGCTCCTTGCCCGACAGAAAACGGCTGTAGTTCTCGATGCCGGGGCAGGTGCCCATCACCTCCAGCATCTCGAGGTCGTAAAGGGTGCGCTCCTTCAGGCGCTGGGCCTCGAGCAGCCGCCCCTCCTCCTCAAAAACCTTGAGCCGCTCTCCCAGCTCCTTCTTGATCTGTGGGACGGCCTCCTTGAGCCGCCACTCCGGCGTGGCGTAGTGGCTGGCCCCCAGCAGCACAAACCCTGGCAGGTCTTTGAGCCGGTCGCCTGTAACCGGATGCACCACCGTCACCCGGTCAAGGGTGTTGCCAAATAGCTCGATCCGGATCGGCTCCTGTTCGTAGGCCGGCCAGACCTCCAGCACCTCGCCCCTGGCCCGGAACCGGCCTGCTTCCAACTGCAAATCGCCCCGCTCGTACTGCAAGTCCACCAGCCGCTCGATGATGGTGTCGCGGGGAATCTCCTGCCCCACCTCCACAATCAGGCTCATGTTCTTGTAGTCCTCGGGGCTGCCCAGGCCGTAGATGGCCGAGACCGAGGCCACCACAATCACATCCCGCCGGGTGAGCAGGCTGCGGGTGGTGGAGTGGCGCAGCCGCTCGATCTCGGGGTTGATGGCGGCGTCCTTCTCGATGAACAGATCGCGTCCGGGCACATAGGCCTCGGGCTGGTAGTAGTCGTAGTAGCTGATGAAAAACTCCACCGCGTTCTGGGGGAACAGCTCGCGGAACTCGGCGGCCAGTTGCGCGGCCAGCACCTTGTTGGGCGCCATTACCAGCGCAGGCCGGCCCAGCTTTGCGATGGTCTGGGCCATGGTCACGGTTTTGCCGGTACCGGTGGCGCCCAGCAGGGTCACGAAGCGCTCGCCGTCTAAAAGGGCCTCGCTTAACCCCTCGATGGCCCTGGGCTGGTCTCCCCGGGGGTCTGGGCCCTGGTAGCGAAAAACGCTGCTCATCTGAGTCTCCAGCGGGCTCGCATAGGTTACAAAGTATACGTCCCTCTCCGCTGTTCTGTTTGCATCAGAACACAATCCCGGCAGGTATGCTAACATATGCCATATGAAGCGCACCACCATTTATCTGGATCCCGACCTCGAGTTCAGACTAAAGCTCGAGGCCCGTAAGTCTAACAAGCCCGTTGCCGAGCTGATTCGTGAGGCCGTGCGGGAGAAGCTGGCCAAGCAGCATCGGCAGCCTCCTCCAGGGGCCGGGGTTTTTGACAGCGGTTACACCGACACCGCCGAACGCGCCGAAGAATTGCTGGCCGAAGGGTTCGGCCTGGATTCACTCGCTCCAGATCAGCGGGAGGCCTTTCTTCAAAAAAGCCGTCTTTCCAGGGATTGATCCATGACCCTGATTCTGGACACCGGCATTCTGTATGCCTACTATGACGCACGTGACCTCTGGCACTCGCAAGCGCTGCAAATCATTCGCGACACATCGCACGAGCTGATAATACCCTCGCCCGTAATCGCCGAGGTGGATCACCTGCTCAACAGCCGCAGGGGGTTTACTGCCCAGGTCAAGTTTTATCAAGGCATGGCTGAGGGTTATTACCAGGTCTCAGACCTCAGCAGGACGGGTTACGGGCGTGTCTTTGAACTCAACCAGCAGTACGCCGACCTTCGCCTGGGCTTTGTGGATGCTGCGGTAATCACCATTGCCGAGGAACTGGGCATTGGCCGCATCGCCACCACAGACCGACGGCACTTTGGTGTGGTCAAGGCTAAAATCCCCCTTATTTTGCTACCCGAACTGCACACCACACCGTAGCCGCGGGACAGGACTTGCCTTACTCGGCATTCGCCGCGTTTTTCACTTCCTGTCTCAACGTTTCGCCCTCGGCTCACACCCCCACCTAACCTCCCCCGTCGAGGGGGAGGAAGACCATACCCGACTTTTTCTTGCACAGGGCGCAACTGTGATGCCGCGGATTGAGGATGGGCTGGACACGGCCACATGGATCTGTGGGGTGCGTGACAACACAAATCCCCCCAACCTCCTTGGTACGGCGGGAAGGGGGATTAAAAAACCCCGCCCTAAAGGGCGGGGTTGATGGCTTCGGCTTGCTAAATACTAGAAGCTGAAGCTGTAGGAGATGCGGAAGCCGAAGCTGCGGTTGTCCGTGGTAGCGACATTATCCCTCAGGTTGCCGCTGTGGAAATCCAGACCAATACCGGCGTAGCGGTAGGTGAAGAGCAGACCGCTGAGGGTGAAGTCTGCCGCACCGGTGTTGTCGGAGTAGATGTAGCCGGTGGTGTGGTCGTACAGGTGATCCTCGGTACCAAGGTTGGCAGCCGTAGCAGCAAGGCCGGTTCCACTATAGGTGGCAAATCTGGCCGCAAAAGTGCCGCCGGGCAGGAAGAAATTGGCGAAGCTAGCCCCAGCATGCCAGTAGGTTTCCGCACGGTTTGCTCCACCAATGCTGGAGTTGCGGGTTACAAAGCTGCCTTCCAGACTGGGTTGGATAAAGCCCAGGTTGAAGGGATCGGTTCTGAGCAGGGCCCCGAATTTGATCTCGCTGCCAGTAACGCTACCACCCGCCGCATCGAAGAAGAAGAGCGGAGTGAGGCTGAAGGGTCCAAACTTACCTTCGAACTTGGCGCCCACCAGGATGTCGCTACGGTCATAGTCACCCGCAGCGGCAGTCTCGATCTGGCGGTACTCGGCAAATAGATCCAGGCCCCTGATGAGGGCGTTGGCAGCCTTACCGTCATGGGAGAGCTTGACCCCGTATTTGCTGTCGAAGCGGTCACTGCTGGTAGCCAGCGTCCCAGTCGAGGTGGTTACGTTGTAGTAGAAACCCATCAAGCTGAAGCCAGCAAATAGCGGTACCGTCACATCACCACCCAGGCTGTTGCGGATGCTGGCAGCGGTGTCGAAGAAGTCGGCATCGCGGTCATACAACCCGGTCAGGGTGAGGAAGCCCAGGCCTACCGTAGCCTTCACTCCAAAGCCGCGCTCGTTGTCGTCGTAGGGGCGCTTGTTGTCGCGGTTGGTCTGGAAGTCAATCGAAAGACCGGCGTTGTTGGCGTTGTAGCCGCTCTCGGCGAACTGTGGGTCAATGGCGCGGGCATTGGCCTCAACGGTCACGGGGCCAAGGCCAGCCGTAAGCTTCAGAACAGCAGCCTGGTCAACTGCAGCGGAGTCGGCGAAGTCCCAGTTGGCCACGTTGACGGCCTTGGTGGCCACGTACTCGGCCTCGAGGCCCAGCAAGCCAAACAGCCTGCCGTTAAGGTCGAGGGCAAAGCCGGTACGGCCAAGGTTGGCACCGCTGAATTCACGCACGTTGTACTCGGCGTAGCTCAGACCCGCAGTCAGACCCATGAGGCTGACGGTGGAGCGGATGCCAAAGTAGTCGCGAACGCCACCGGAGTTGGCTGCCACAACAAAGTTGCTGTCACCCGTGCCGCCCAACACCACAGTGTAGGTGGGGCTGAGGAAGGCTTTGCTAGCGCTGAAGTCCGCCCTGAAGCCACGGCCCAGACCACCGGTGAAGTTGGGGTCGGCGTTGGACATGAAGTAGTTGGTAAAGCGGAAGGCGTTGAAGCGGTTGTAGCTCAGGGTAAAGGGCTGGCCGTCTATGTTACCCCGCACCGAGGCCACCATCACCTGGGGAATACCCGAGGCAACGTTTTGGGTGAAGCCAGTGCCTGGTAGGGCATCTTCCAGGCGAGGTGCACCATCCTGCGTCCAGCGCAGTTGGATACGGGCTTCCTGGAAGTTGAAACCAGCGGTAGTGCCGGGAGTCCGGGCAACGGTGAAGGTGGTGATGATACGGGCGCGGTTGTCGCCGCCGTTGTTGAAGTCGGCATCGTCTACGGTCTGGCCGTTGTCGTTGGCGTCCCAGTTATAGTCGTCCCAGACGTTGGAGTACAAACGGCGGACATCGTAGTTGGTGCCAGTAGTGTAGTTGTAGCCATAACGGCCGGTAATGCTACCGGTCAGGCTGGGGCGGTTGCCTTCCACGGCGGTCAGGCGGGTGTCGAGACCGGTCACGCGGGTATCCAGAGCGCTCACGCGGTCGGACAGGCGCACCAGGTCGCTGCGCAGGGCGGTGGCAAACTCCTGGATGGCGCTGACATCTTCCTTGTTGGCAAAGGCATCGAAGTCCACTTCACCGAGTTGCTTCTCGACGGCGGTCACGCGGTCTTGCAGCGAGAGCACGTCCTGGTTCAGCAGCACGGCCAGCTCGTTGAGGGCGCGGATGCTGTCGGCATCGGCCTCAATCTGGGTCTTGAGGGTGGCCACTTCGCCTTCCACCCCATCAATGCGCTCGGCCAGGGCCTGGGCCTGGGCCAGGGCGGTGTCGGCGGCTACCGAGGCAGCTTCCACCCGGTCGGCCAGGTCGGCCATAGCGGCAGCATCAACTCCGGCCTCGGGCGCAGCAGTCTTGAGCTCTTCGATGGCAGCCTCGAGGCGGGCAATGTCGTCCTTGGTAGCAGCATTGTCTTCCAGGGCCGACACGCGCACACCCAGGGCGGCCAGCTCAGCAGCCAGTTCCTGGACTGCATTGCGGATGGCGGTCATGTCTTCTTCGCTCAGGGCAGGGGCCGGAGTCTTCTCCAGCTCGGCCAGCAGGCGCTGGAAGATCAGGGCGGCCTGGTAGCGGGTCAGATTGGCATCCCCACGGAAGGTTCCATCGGGGAAGCCGGTGATCAGACCACGGGCTGTGATGAGCTCGACGGCTTCTCTGGCCCAGTGGCCGGCGGGTACGTCGGCGAACTGTGCCTGACCGAAGCCTAGACCGAGCACGGTCAGCAACCCAGCCAAGTAAACTACTAGCTTCTTCTTCATTCTGCCTCCTCAAACTCTCATGTTGCGTCCAGATGGACGCCCCACAAGAACCTGATGCTGCGGAAGCGCAGGATTTATATCCAGGGGGCGAGTTGCCGTGTTTCCTCTCCCCAAAAAACCCTTGCATCCGCAACGGACGCTCGGCAAGAGGCGACCCCGATTACAGGACTCAAAGAACTCTCACCTTGCGCATCCGGGGGGCATCATACCCGTGTGTTTGTTGGGCTGTCAAGTATGAACTGCCCCAACCAGACGAAAAAACCGTACAATGATTAGGGGTTTTTATTAACCCCGGAAAGGAGAGCCGAATTACAAAGTGAGAAGCGCAGGGGGTAGAGTGGTTCCAAAGGGGCGGTTGGCAAAAACCAATGGTGCTCCCAACCAGGGGCAAACCACTTTCACCTTACGAGGTGGCGGTCTCTAGAAGAGATAAGCAGCCAGGCGATTCTGCCTATGCCTTGAGTGATGAGCAAATCGGTAATCACCTGGAAGTTGCGCCCATCATGGAGTGGCCGTAAAAGCCACGGGTGAGTCTGGGCCGGGCGCAACTGGACTGCGAAAAATCGAAGTTCCGCGGATGCCGCCAGGGAGCAAGCCCCTCCCTCTCCGCTAGCCCCAAAGGTTTCGGGGCCAGACAAGTTCTACGGGAAAGCCAGTTGCGCGAGCGCTGGACAACCAAAGAGCAGGGTTCAACGGGAATCAGACGACGGGTGCACGGGTACGAGACCCCAACCATAGCCAGGGTGGCTGGCGACTCACCTGCCTGCATTTGGAGGCACGGCACCTTTGGTTTTGGTGCAAAAACAGGTCGGTCGGCCCCAGAGTTGGTCTATGGTTGAGTCCAGGGTTGACCTGCACAGGCAAACCCCTGGAGCAGAGATTGTGAGGTTGGAACATGTGTGGAATCGTGGGGTATGTGGGTTTTCGGGAAGCGTCGGACGTAATTCTGGACGGACTCAAACGCCTGGAGTACCGGGGTTACGACTCCGCTGGCATTGCAGTAAAGGTGAACGGGCAGCTCGAGGTGGTCAAAAAGGCCGGAAAGCTCCAGGTGCTGGCCGATGCCCTGAAGGAACATCGCTTGAGCGGACGGTTCGGAGTAGGGCATACCCGCTGGGCAACCCACGGTGCGCCCACCGACCCCAACGCCCACCCCCACATGACTGAAAAGGGCGAAATTGCGGTGATCCACAACGGCATCATCGAAAACTATCTGCCGCTGAAGGAAGGGCTGATCGCACGAGGGCATACCTTTACCTCCGAGACCGACTCGGAAGTGCTGGCCCACCTGATTGAGGAAAAATTTCAGGGAAGCCTCATCGAAGCGGTGCGGATGGCTCTCTCCGAGGCATATGGGGCCTACGCGCTGGTAGTAGCCCACCAGAACCACGACGAAATCGTGGTGGCCCGCACCGTCAGTCCGCTGGTAATCGGGCTGGGTGAGGGGGAAAACTTCGTAGCCTCGGATGTACCGGCCCTGCTGCCCTATACCCGCCGGGTGATTTTCCTGCACGACGGTGATATGGCGGTGGTGGCCCGTGAGGGTGTGACCGTGACCGACCTGGCTGGCAACCCGGTGGAGCGCGAAGTGGTCACGGTGGACTGGAGCCTCGAGGCCGCCGAAAAAGGCGGACACCCCCACTACATGCTCAAAGAGATCTACGAACAGCCCCGGGTGCTGGAAAACACCCTGGGGGGCCGACTGCACGAGGAAGAAGCGGGCGTGGAGCTGGGGCTGCAGCTCGAGCCCACCCACTACGACAAAGTACACATCATCGCCTGCGGAACCGCCTACTATGCCGGCTGGGTAGGGAAGTACCTGATCGAGACCCTGGCCCGGGTGCCCGTAGAAGTGGATGTGGCCTCCGAGTACCGCTACCGCGACCCGGTGGTGGACGAGAAAACCCTGGCCATCTGTATCAGCCAGTCCGGCGAGACCATTGATACCCTCGAGGCCATCCGGGAAGCCAGCCGTAAAGGCGCCGGTACGCTGGGGGTGATCAACGCCAAGGGCAGCAGCATCACCCGCGAGGTGGATGAGACCCTCTACATCCACGCCGGGCCGGAGATCGGGGTGGCCTCCACCAAGGCCTACATTGCCATGCTGGCCGCGATGGGGATGCTGGCGGTCTGGATGGGCCGGGCCAGGGGCACACTGGACGAAAAAACGGCCCGGGAATTCCTGGGCGAGATGCGCAAGCTGCCCCGGCTGGTGGAAGAGATGCTTCTGCAACGCCCCCACATCGCCCATATTGCCGAGAAGTACCACCAGGCCCAGGACTATCTGTTTCTGGGGCGGCACATCCAGGCCCCCACCGCCTACGAAGGCGCCCTCAAGCTGAAGGAGATCAGCTACATCCATGCCGAGGCCTATCCGGCGGGCGAAATGAAGCACGGCCCCATCGCCCTGATTGACGAGCGCCTGCCGGTGGTGGTGCTCTCCACCGCTAGCCCCTTCTACGAAAAGACCGTCTCCAACATCCAGGAAGTACGGGCCAGGGGCGGGCGGGTCATCGCGGTGGCGACCGAGGGTGACACCGAGGTCAAGAAGTTTGCTCAGGACGTGATCTACGTGCCCAAAGTCCACCATCTGCTGGCCCCGGTGGTGAGCGTGGTGCCGCTGCAACTGCTGGCCTACGAGACGGCAGTGTACCTGGGCCGCGACGTGGATCAGCCCCGCAACCTGGCCAAGAGCGTGACGGTGGAGTAGGGAGGTCTGGGCGAGCGGAAAACGGCCCATAGCTACTCTGAACTCTGGGGTGAAACTCAAAACAAAACAAGCCAGAGGCCGGCTTCTGGCTTGTGGCTTGTGGTGTGGGGTTTTGGCCCTCGACCCTCGAGGGTTCTTCCTGGCACAATAAAGCATGGAAATCTATCTTGGCACGGGTGGTTACACCAACGACGACTGGGTAGGTCTTCTGTACCCGCCCGAGGCCAAAAAAGACCAGTGGCTCTCGATCTATGCACGAAACTTCAACGGGGTGGAGCTAAACTCTTCGTTCTACAACATTCCTGGCCTCAAAGCCTTTGCCGGAATGCTCGGGCGCAGCGAAGGGCGGGTGCACTGGGGGGTCAAGATTCACCAGAGTATGACCCATGAACGCAACGCCAGCGACGAGGATTACCGGCGGCTTTTTGAATCGGTGGCTCCACTACGGGAGGCCGGGGTGCTGGGGCCCTTTCTGGCCCAGTTTCCCCAGAGCTTTCACCGCACCCCCGAAAACCGCAAATATTTCGCGGCCCTGGCACAGCGCTTTGCCGACAAAGCTCTGGCGCCCGGCGGCCTGGCGGTGGAATTTCGCCACGCTTCCTGGAACCAGGAGGAAGTGCGCGAAGCCTTCCGCAAAGCCAGCCTGATCTGGGTCAGCACCGACTATCCACCCCTGCCTGGCTTGCCCCCAAATGAACTTCATGTCACCGCTGAAACTGCTTACATTCGGCTTTCCGGGCGCAACCGGGAAAAGTGGTATGAAGGCAGGGATCAGTCCGAGCGACACGACTACCGCTACAGCGAAGAAGAGTTGCGCTTCTGGGTGCGGTCGCTTCTGGCAGCCCTCGAGAGCGAGACCCTGGCCCAGGTCTGGTTCATCTTCAACAACACCACCCGGGGCCATGCCCTGGTGAACCTGGAAATGCTAAAGAAGTTGCTGGAAGAAGCCGGGCTGTAGCCCCCATCTACTTCTCCCCTGCCGAGCAGGGGGATTTTTTGCAACCGTCATCCGTCACCAGCCTTCTGCGGAGCGTGGCCAAGCCCGGCGTGCCCCTCCAGAGGCGTACAGGAGGGAGCCGTGGTGGTCCTGCCCCACCTCATACCGGATTCAAAAGGATCATCCTCCAACCCGGAGACCCCAAGGCTATTTTTTTGAATCCGGGAGCACACCCCTCCCGGACGGTCGGCGAAAAAAGCGTCTCCCTTCGGTCGGGTTCCGAATCTGGTATCAGTCCTTTTGGCTGATGCGACGTGCCAGATATACAAAAAACGGCGCACCCAGGGCCACAATCAAAATACCCACCGGGGTTTCTAGCGGTCGGTCAATCAGCCGCGCCGCCACATCCGCCAACAACAACAGACTCCCTCCCAGCACTGCCGAGAGTGGAATGACCCGCCTGTAATCCGTACCGACCAGCCCCCTCGCCGCATGCGGAACCATCAGGCCCAGAAACCCTATCGGCCCCGCCACGCTCACCGCCGCACCCGCCAGCAAAACCGCCAGACCGGTTGAACCCAGCCGTACTGTTTCGACCTTCGCACCCAGGCCCCGAGCCACCTCCTCGCCCAGCGAGAGCAGGTTAACTTGCGGGGCCAGTAGCAGCGCCAAAATCAAGGTAGGCACTGCCCGGAGAACTCCCGTCTGCGACTTACCGAGCCCTGGCTAGCTGCGGTCTGCTGAGGAAAAACACCAGCGCGAGCCCTATAAGCAGGGCTGAAAACGCATAAGGGTAGGCCGGGGAGAGCCCATAGAGGGTGGTGCCCACCAATGGCCCCAGCATCCGGCCCAGGGCCTGGGCGGCGCTGGATAGGCCCGCAACCGCGCCCTGCTCATCGTCGGAGACTGCCAGCGACTGGGCCGCCGCGAGGCCAGAACTGACCATCGAGCCCAGTCCCAGCAGCACCAGCGAGGCGGTGAGCCAGAGGAAATTGGGGGCAAAAACCAGGCCCAGGTAGCCCAGCAGCAGGAGGGGCAAGCCCAGCGCCAGCAGGGCTCGAGGGGGCCATTTCACCTTTCGTACCCAGAAACCCTGTACCAGCACCCCCACCAGACCAAAAATCACCAGGGCCACCCCCACCGTCTGGGCGGCCTGGCCCGGACTCAGCGAAAGGCGATCCTGGTACAGGAAGGCTATGGTCTGCTCCATCGCAATCGAGGCCAGGTTGATGGTCAGGCCAACCCCCAGCAAGGGCAGGATGCGGGGGTCTGTCCAGGAGACTCGAGGCGGGACTGCGGGACGGGCCTCGAGCCTGCGCGACTCGGGCAAAACCCACCACACAAAGACCGCGTTCAGCAGGGCCAGGCCCGCCGAAAAGACTACCGGGGCCAGCAGGCCAAAATGGGCCAGTCCAGCCCCGATGGCCGGGCCAAAAATTACTCCCAGACCAAAGGCGGCCCCCAGCACAGCAAAATTCTGGGTGCGGCCTTCCCGGGGGGTGATGTCGGCCAGATAGGCCTGGGCCGTCGGGAGGGTAGCAGAAGAAAAAGCACCCCCCAGCAGCCTGGCCATTAGCATTGCGCCAAACAGGCCCCAGCCCAGTAACACCTCCTGGTATCCCAACCAGGCGAAAAAAGCAAACAGAAAGAAGCTAACCGCAAACCCCACAATCCCCAGCAGCAGGATGGGCTTGCGTCCCACCACCTCACTGCGACGCCCCCAGTACGCGGCCAGCACGAACTGCATCAGGGCATAGCCGGTGGAGAAAAGTCCGACCTGTACCTCACTCAAGCCCAGCTCGCGCGAGAGCGGCCCCAGAATTGGGAACAAGACCGATAAGCCCAGAATGCTGTTGAAGAGGGTGAGGAAAAGCAGCGAGAGCGGGTTCACCGCCGAGTAGTTTACTCGAGTTTCTCCCGATACCGCTGCTGCTAGAAAATGGCCCTGGCTCCAAAAAAGATAGTCTCGGACGCTCTCTGTGGCACACCGCTCACACGCAGGTCTGGCCTGAGGGGGGTATCCTCGAGCTGTCCATCCAGCAACTGCTTACTCGGTCATACTCCCTGCAAGGGGCTGCTCGCTTTATCCAGCGGGTCTACCCCTGGCGAGAAGGCAGCAAGTCCTGGCAGTAGACTTCTTGTAGAAGTCGCGGATGCTTGTTAGCGAATAGCTATGTCAGACACGGCACATCCTATAGCGTACGGATACTTTCGCCGATGATCGCTCCTTTTGTGGATAAGTCTGTGGATAACCTGTGGATAACTTTGGGTACTCCCCCCTCTATTTCGCATATTTGTCAACCCTAAGGAAACGGGTCAGGTAAAAACTACCTGACCCCTGCTATGTGGCGGAGGAGGGGGGATTCGAACCCCCGATAGAGACTTTAATTCCCTATAACGGTTTAGCAAACCGCCGCCTTCAGCCGCTCGGCCACCCCTCCACTGGGTTGTTTTAGGTCTGGGGGTATGTCCCCGAAAACCGCAAGCGATACTTTAGCACAAAATCGGGCGGTTGAGACCCTGCCTGCATATCTGGCGGAGGGAGAGGGATTCGAACCCCCGGTAGACTTGCGCCTACAACGGTTTTCAAGACCGCCGCTTTCAACCACTCAGCCATCCCTCCCTGCAAAACTACTTACCCTAACCCCATCCCGCTGGGCAAAAGCGCTCTACTACTATGGGATGGGGAACTGGGCTTGTCAAGCAACTTAGCGCACCGAGCGAATCTGACGAACCAGAATGGTTCCCAGCAAAAAACAAAGCGCTGCAATCAGGAACAACACCGTATAGCCCATGCCTGCTGCGTGGCGATTGAAGGAGTCCACCATGACCCCAAAACTACCGGCCAGCACCTGCGGAACCACCACCGAGGTCTGCCAGATGCCCATGTCGGTGGCATGGGCCTGGGGGTTGGGCAGAACATCGGAGATCAGAGCCCATTCCACCGCCAGATAGGCTCCGTACAGGAGTCCCATTGCCAGAGCGACCACAATCAGCACATCGTAGCGAGGCAGCAGGAGCAGGGGCAGCATTAGTATCGAGAGTCCCACCCCCACCACGTACATTACAATCTTACGTCCCTGTTGGTCGGCAATGCGTCCGGCCGGAACCGCCGAAACCGCTGCTCCCATGGCAATCAGCAGTCCGAGCAGGGCAACAGCCTGGAAGGGTTCGGTCGCCAGGGTATGGCCGAAGGCCTGGAAGGTCTGCACCACGTCTGCCAGGTAGTACTGAAGATAGGTTTGCACCAGGTACTGCGCGAACATGATCAGGAAGCGGGTAAACCAGACCCAGCGGAAGTCTACGCTGCGCCAGGGCGCGATCATGCTATCCCAGAAGTTCCTTCGCTGAGGCCGCAACCCCGGCACCTCCCGAATCTGGGTCAGTATCATTCCGGCTGCCAGCAGCTTGAGCAGGGCAATCAGGAGGAACTGCCACTGAAGGTTCAGCAATACAAAACCCACAACCCCGGCCGTTATCTGTCCACCCACCCTGAGGGTTCCCAACCAGCCCGAGGCAACTCCCCGTTCGCGTTTACCTGCCAGGTCGGGAATTAGTGCGGAGTAGGGGCCGGTGGCAATATCGTCGGCAATTTGCAGCAGCAGATAGGCCAGAACCAGTTGCCAGAAGCTAGGCGCATAGGCCATCCAGATGAGTGCCCCGGCTGTAATCAGGGTTCCGACCGCCAGA